>NZ_JBIQLE010000024.1:0-52153 GCF_044464525.1 Pusillimonas sp. | reverse complement strand
GCGTCGCGTTCGCAATGCGAAGGTCGGGAGTTCGATCCTCCTCGTCTCCACCAGATCCGAAGCAAAAAAGCCCATCTTGCCGGTGGGCTTTTTTGGCGCTTGGGCAACAGAGGCTGTTTTTTCAGGCGCTTGGCCGGTGTTCTAGATTTTCTTCGCCAGATCGATGACAAAGTCATGCACTCCCGACGCGATGAACTGAACGGCGACGCAGGCAAGCAAGAAACCCATGATCTTCGATATCGCCTGTATTCCTTGCTCGCCCAGGTATCTTGAGATAACACTGGAGAACGACAGGGCCGCGTAGGCGACCATGACCGCGATCGCTGCACCCAACATAACTACGACATGACCAAGCACCATGTGCCCGGCAGGTATTTGAGTACCGTACCCCATTACCACGGCGATGGTTCCAGGCCCCGAGATTGAAGGCATGGCCAGAGGCGAAAATGAAAAATCCAGCGTCGCGCGCTTGATGTCGCTGGCGCTTTCCTGGGTAGCCGCGGCGTTATCGGCCGGAAACAGCATCCTGAACGACAACATAAGGATAATGAGGCCGCCGGCCACCCTTATGCCCGCCAGCGAGATTCCGAACAAATTGATGATGCCGTTGCCGAGCCACAGAAACGCCGTAAGAATAAGAAACGCGTAAAAGCAGGCCATCCGCGCCTGCCGCCGCTTTTGCTCTTCCGCCATTCCCTTGGTAAGCGTAAGGAACAGCGGAACCGTGCTCAGGGGATTCATTATCGGCAAGATGCCTAAAAAGACCAGGGGCGTGTACTTGAGCAGCAGTTCTAAAGAATTCATGTCGTGAAATGAATCTCTGGTTGTCTTGTCAACCCGTGTTTATAACCCAAGGGCTTCCGGCAAGCTGCATAACCCAAGGAAATGTCCGTCTTGTGGCGCAAAAACGTACTTGCGCTATACTTTCCCCATTAAAGATGTATATTATATGTACCTATAATCCGCCCCGGAATCCGGGCTCCATCGTTGCGAGGACTCCATGCAAGCAGAAACCCTGAAGCGTTCTTCCCAAAAAACCGAAACCATGCAGTTGATCGGCCTGCAAGGGCCCGAATCCGCCGACGCCGTGGATCGCGCCTTATCCATCATGCCGGGCGTTGCCCAGGTCTCCGTTTCCTTGGCGGACCAGAAAGCCACCATCACCTATGACACCGCCCAGGTCAATGTCAAACATCTGCAGGCAGCGATCAAAGATGCCGGGTTCGAGTCCTTGAAGCCGGTTCACGGCGAAGATGGAAATTGCTGCGGTGGATGCGGCGGGTAGAAATCCAGCCCAACATCATGATATTCAAAGGAGAATACAAGATGAACCCGACAATCATCAGCCCAGCGGGCACGCGCGACGGTGTGCGCCTGCTATTGTGTGCGACCGCCGCCCTGGCCATCGGGCTGGCCTGTTCGAGCGCAGCGCTGGCGGCCGACAAGCCTGAAGTCAAGGGGCCGCCTGTGCCAAGCTTGATCACCGATACGCCCGAAGAAGGGTTCGCCCTGGCGGTGAAGCTTTCGCAAAAAGGCGTGGTCTACACCCAGCCGGACGCGCAAGTACGTAGCGGCCTGCGCGGGCAATACGCCAACGATCCCAACAGCCTGATCAACGTTTCGCATGTGGTCTCGGTGCACTTCCAGACCGTGGCCGCCGCCAACGATTACTGGCGCAAGTAACTTCGCTCGCTGAACCGGGCATTTGGTCCGCAATGCTGGGCCGTCGTATCCCGCGCTCAGCCGACGTCACGAAGTCAGCCAATCGCCAGTAAGCAAACCCCTGTCAGAACCCGCTCAGCACCAGGCTTGGCGGGTTTTCATTGGATGCGACCCCATCTTCGTGCATAGCGTTCTATGATGTAGCTGCTGCGACCCAAAACCAGCGTATTGAAAACACGCTCTGCAAGATGCGCACTTCGAAGCAGCGCTTAACAACATCGAGACTGATGCAAAAACCCACGCGAGCCTGGCCAAGGGCCCTGGCGCTGGCCGCCGCCCTGCTCCTGTTGCAAGCGGGCGGCGACGGCGTGCGAGCCGCGTTGCGCTTCAGCCGCCCGGCCCTGGAGCAAGGCGAATGGTGGCGGCTCTTCAGTGGGCACTTCGTCCATCTGGGCTGGACGCACACTGCTCTGAACATGCTGGGCGTGCTGCTGTGCTGCGCCTTGGCGCCGCGGCTTTTCAACCGGCGCATCTGGCTCAAGACGGCGGCGCTGGCTGTGGGCGTGGGCACGTTGCTATGGTGCTCATCGCCAGGCGTATCGTCTTATGTCGGGCTGTCGGGTGTGCTGTACGGCCTGTTTGTTCTGGGGCTCTTGCCGCAAGCCTGGCGTAAAGACGGCGTGGCGGCCTTGGCATTGTTGGCCACCATTGCCTGGATGGCATGGCAGTGGGCGACCGGCCCGTCGGCCGCGGAGGAAAACCTGATAGGCGGACGCATAATCGGTGTAGCGCATGTCTACGGCTTCGGCCTGGGTATGGCGGGCGTTGTCTTGGGGTTGGCGTGGATGCGTGCCGGGCAAAAAACATCAAGACAATTGTAAACAACGAATGTTACGATTTTGTCTGCCGCCCCAACAGGAAAACCCCAATGAAGCCTGTCCTACGCAAGGCGTTCGCCGCCACGGCGCTGATGGCACCACTGTGCGCCGCCCAGCCGGCCTCCGATCCCGCAAAGCAGACTCCCGCCTACATCCAGTTGCAACGCGACGTGCTGATCAACGCCGATCTCTGGACCGAGCAGCCCGAAATACTTGCCGCCAATTACGGTTTCGAAAACATCATCGGCGTACCGGGACTGCTTACGGCCGGCCAACTGCACCTGGCGGTTGATGCCGGTGCCGGCGTCAATCTCGATTGGGCGCAGTTGGACCCGACGCCGCCCTTGCGCAACCTGACCAGCGCCGCCGGTGTACTCGGCCTTGCCGTGGCGGGCTTCGGGGCCACGCCCCGGTTCGCCGACGCAATGCCGATCGAAGTAAGCTGGCCCTTGCTGCCCAGCTCCGTATCGCCCGACAATATCGCCATCACGCTCAACACGGGCGAAATCGTCCATCCGGCAGCAGCCGCGTTGAATCCCAATTACGACCACAACGAACGCCACGTCATCGTGGTGTTTGGCGAGTTCGGCAATCGCCTGGCGCCCGACACCGTTGGCGCGGTCTATCCAACGGTGGTTTCTTTCGTGAAGGGAAGCTCGCCGCTGATGGCGGTCGGCCCCGCTGGGCCGGTGCCCATCACGGGGCTGTCGGCCACCAGCAGCAACCCTTACGTTGCCGGGCCGGCGCTGATAGGCGCAAAGCTCAGCCGCTTCTCACCGGCCGGCGACTTTCCGCCGCCCGCACTCGACTCCGCGTTTCCCAACGACGCCTATTCGCTTTATGGCGAAGACGCCCAATATCGCTTGCGCCTATTCACCTCGGGTGGGTTCTCGCCGGATGGCGTAAGCGGCTTTTTGCCGACGGACTTCGAAACCTTTTTCCGGCTGCATGCCCGCGACTCGCGCGGAAACCGCGTCGTAGTGGACAAAGCCGGACAAGTCCATGACCTGGGCGCCGGCAAGATCGAAATCATCGGCCTGGCCGAGGTGGGCGCTCCGACAGACGAAACACCCGACCGCGCCTATTACGTTGAGGATCACGACAATTATTTCGACGTCGTGATCAAAGGCGACGCGTCGGCCGTCAGCCTGCTCGAGTCAGTAGAGATACCCACCTCCCGAGTGTCCGGCTACAGCGACATCTACAACCCCGGCGGCCCGGGACGCACGCCGCAGCCGGGCACCACCTATACCAAGCCTGCCTTGCCCCAGGTGTATCCCATTGCCCATAGCCTCGATCAGCCGCGCACGGTCAGCTACGCCGCCCAATCACTTGCTCAATACGATCTCGACCGCAATCTGCCGGTGGTGTTCCGCCTGGCCACGCCCGATGGGCCCGATGTGCTGACCAGCGATTCGGCATTGGCCGGCGAGCTGGTCGACAAACACGATTACACGCTGGAGCACGTGGCATTCGCCAACGAAGCCGATCGGCCCGGCGTCAGCGCGGTTGTCGGCTATGTATCCAGTGACGGCGACCGCCTTTACACGCTGGACCCTGTCGAACAGGCCAGGCTCGGCAATGACCCGGACTGGCACAAAGAAGGACGCGCCTTTGGCGCCTTCGACAAGCCCTGGCCCGGGCTGGCTCCCGTATACCGCTTCCATGACACCAAGGCCGGACGCCATGTATTCACCGCCGACAGCCACTTTGGCTCGCGGCCGGGCCAAGAGGCCGACAATGAAGGCATAGCATGGCATGCCGCCTTGTTTGTGGAACCGCCTCCGCCCCCGGCCCCGACCCGTTCCGGCGGAGGCTCCGCCGGGCTGCTGTGGCTGGCGGGCCTGGCCTTGCTGTGGGGGTTGCGACGCGTTCGAATGTAACGCCGCCAAACCGGCGGCACATTGCCCAGCGCTTTTCCCGCTTGCTATGATGGGTTCCCTTTGGCCCATCAACCTCCATTCATCAAGCGGCAGACCATTGACCAAACTCATCAGCCTGGCCCTGCAAGGCGGCGGCTCGCACGGCGCCTTCACCTGGGGAGTGCTAGACCGGCTTCTGGAAGACGGCCGCATCGCCATCGAAGCGGTCAGCGGCACCAGCGCCGGCGCCATGAACGCTGCGGTGCTCGTCAACGGCTACGCCCAGGACGGACCCCGGGGCGCTCGCGCCGCGCTGGATACGTTCTGGCGGACCGTCAGCGGATACGCGGGCTTCAGCCCGATGCGCCGGACTTGGGCGGACCAGTTGATGGGCAACTGGAACTTTGACAATTCGCCGGGCTACCAATGGAACAACTGGGTAAGCCAGTTCGTGTCGCCATATCAAAGCAACCCCCTGAACATCCATCCCCTGCGCGAGATCTTGCAGCAGCAGCTGGATATCGATGCAATCCGGCAATACGAGAACATACGAATCTTCATCGCAGCCACCAACGTACGCACGGGACGCGCCCGGATTTTCGACCGGAACGACCTGTCCGTCGACGCGTTACTGGCCTCGGCATGCCTTCCCCACCTGTACCAGGCGATCGAAATCGACGACGATGCATATTGGGACGGCGGCTATATGGGAAATCCATCAATCTGGCCGCTGATCTATAAAGCGGATACCGCCGACGTGGTGCTGGTGCAGATCACGCCCATCGAGCGCCAAGAGGTGCCCTACAACACGGCCGACATCAACAACCGGCTGGACGAAATCGCATTTAACTCATCCCTCATACACGAGATGCGCGCCATTGCGTTCGTACAGCGCCTATTGCAGCAAGGGGCGCTGGCTGAGCCTTACGCGTCACGCTATAAAAACATGCGCATGCATATGATCGGAGACCCCGACGGCTTGAAAGCGCTGGGAGCCAGCAGCAAGCTCAATGCTGAGCCACGGTTTGTAGAGCACCTGAAGCAGATGGGTCGGGAGAGCGCGGATCGCTGGCTTGGCGAGCATTTCCAGAGCCTTGGCAAAAAATCCACGCTCAATATTTCGGAAACCTTTCTTTAAAGGATCCGGCGCGCGGATTCCACCCAGACCCGCTGCTGACCTTGTGCGCGCACCAAATGAAAAGCGCCTATCAAGCCCCCGCGGCATGCAAGGCAGGCAACACCCCCGTATAGCGATCGGTGCCAAGGTTCCTCTTGACGGGAGCATGACGCCATGGAAGAGTTACGACATTCGGGACGAAGGCGGTTCGCCTGCCTAGGTGTGAATCGGCCCGGTTAACGGTTAAGGATCTTGATGAGCGAACCATTGTTCGACAGCTACCATCTTACGGCGGCCGCCATAAAGCAATTGGCCACCCAGCCAATCGATGGCCTGAAGCCCGAACTAACCACCTTGAACGAGGTGGCGCCCTATACGGCCTTGGACGACTTCGATCAGTCGTTGCGCAACGCCGGACAATTACTTCTTGCAGCCCAAGAAACCCTTGAGCTGATCGACAACAACGGCAGAACGACGACGCAAACCGTTCACGGCCCCGTTGCGTTTCAGGGTGATATTCCCGAGGGCGAGCTTAGTCTACGCCTGAAACATTTATCGGCCCTGCGCCGATTGCAGCCTATCGGAACGGGCCTGTGGCAGCGCGCCGTGCTGGCCTTCAGCGATGAGACTCAGACAGTGCATTGTCGTATCGACCTGCTCTTCCTCACAGGAGAGCCGGGTCGGGCAGCGGCCGTGGCGGTGTTGCCGTCCACGACGCAGTACCCGGAGTCGATCAGAAATATTCGCGGCCGAGTGCTGGGTTTGAACGGGACGAAGTTCAATGGCAGCGCGTTGGTCGATGCGCTGTTCCCGCTTCAGCAGCCTTATGACGCCAAACCGAGCCTTGCCGTTGCGCCCGATGCCGGCGCTTTCGAGGCGGCAAACTCCATCATAGGGGCCCTTATTCCGGTAGCGCGCGCCAACGAGGCCGGCATCGTCGCCGACCATGACACCGAGTTCCTGCATGACTACCGCATCCAATTGCGCAAAATCCGCTCAGTGCTGAGCCTGTTCAAGAAGGTCTACGATGAACCTCAGACAAAGCATCTGAAAGCCGAATTTTCAGCCGTCATGGATTCAACCGGCGCATTGCGGGATCTGGACGTATACCTGCTGGATAAGCCCGAATTTTACAAACTACTTCCCAACAGCTTGCATGCCGGTCTAGACACCCTGTTTGACATGTTCGCGCGGCAACGGAAAGCCGAACACGCCAAACTTGCCGCGCTTCTGAGCAGCAAGCAATACAAAAATAAAATCAAACGAATTGCCGCTTTATTCTCTTCGTCCGGCTCGCCAAGGCCAGGGCCGGCCGCAAATCTGCCTGGGTCGACTTACGCCTGCGAATTGATCTGGAAGCGCTACCGCAAAGCTAGCAAGCTTGCCGGGCAAATCAACCCTGCTTCGTCGGATGAGAAGGTTCACTCTCTACGCATCCAATGCAAGAAACTGCGCTATCTGATGGAGTCTTTCAGCGCGCTGTTTCCACCCGCGGAACTCAAGACGCAGCTCGGCGCCCTGAAGAAGCTCCAGGACAACCTTGGGCTCTTCAACGACTATTCAATTCAGCAGCAAAGCCTGATCCAGGCCATACGGCAAATGCCGCACAAGGATGGTGGGCCCGATATTGAAACCGCTCAGTGCATCGGCGCATTGATCGCGGTGCTGCACGACAAACAGCAACAAGAAAGGGCAAGAATTGAAAAAAGCATCTCGCGCTTCAACCGCGACAAGACACAAAAGGCATTCAAGAAGCTCTTGCAACCGCAAGGAGAATAGCCATGACCGACGTTCCCACGCAACGCGTGGCCGATGCGGTGGCTCAACTTGACGCGCTTTCCGCGGATGTTCTCGAACGCAGCGGCATTCCAGGCATGGCCGTGGCGGTTGTCCATCGGGGAAAAACGGTCTACGCCAAGGGCTTTGGCCATCGCAGGCTCGGAGACCCTGGGCTCATAACCTCCGAAACGGTGTTTCAACTGGCATCGGTATCCAAATCGGGCGGAACCGCGCAAAGCCTATCAATCGAGCTGTACAAAGATACTGGCCAATCAACGCTCTCCCGCCTGTAATTCTCAAGCGGTATGAAATGACAAACTTGCGAAATAAATGCTTACCGGGTTAACACTACTTCAAGCTTCAAGCTTTGGCTTTTAAGATGAAACGGACGCATGGGTGCCCGCGCCCATGCCAAGATTAACGACAACACCAAAGAGACACCATCATGGCTCATACAAGACGCGAGTTCCTTCAAACCGGCATCAGTCTGGGCGTACTGTCCATGCTTGGCCTGCCATCGGCTTTCGCCCAATCGGTCGACAATCTGGTCATCGCCTACAACACCGGGGTACCCCAGTGGGACCCAACCACCGGAGCCTCGGGGGTCAACCCCAAGTTGCAGCCACTCTATCTCACGGTGTTCGATCGCTACATCCAGCAACAGCCCGATCTTAGCTTTGCGCCCGGCCTGCTTACCGAATGGGGCTTCAGCGACGATAAAAAACACATCCACATGACAGTGCGCGAGGGCGTGAAGTGGCACGACGGCTCTGATTTCGGCCCCGAAGACGTCGTCTTCTCGCTGGAACGCGCGGCCGATCCCAAATCGGGCAACCCCGGCCAGTTCGTCTGGGGCAAGTTCGGCAACTATAAAATCGACGGCAACAAGATCACCGGCGACGTTCTCGAATACGAACCCACAGTCTTCAAATGGATGGCATTTCTTACCGGCTACGTGCTGCCCAAAGCCTACTTCGAAAAAGTGGGTCCCGAAGGCTTCGAAAAGGCCCCCATCGGCACCGGCCCCTACAAGATCGATAACTACGAACGCGGCGCCTACGTGCGCCTGGTGGCCAATCAAGATTACTGGCAAGGCAAGCCTGCGTACGATGTCGTCACGATCAAATTCGTGCCCGACGCCGCCAGCCGCGTGGCCGAGGTCGAATCCGGCAACTCGCATGTGACCTTCGAAATTCCTTACGAAGAATACGACAGGCTCAAGACCAGGCCCGGCCTTACGGGCGAAGCGTTTCCCGTCGCCGACGTGGCAATGATTTTCCTTAACGACATCGGGCCCATGCTGGACAAGAACGTGCGCCTGGCTGCGCACCACGCCATCGACAAACAGCTCATCATCGACCGTCTGCTGCGTGGATACGGCGTTCCCATGTCCACTCTCGAGGCGCCCGAATACGATGCCTTCGACCCCAACCTTAAGTTCGAATACAGCCCCGACAAAGCCAAAGAGCTTCTTGCCGCATCGGGCTTCTCTCCCGAAAACCCGGTGCGGTTCAAAATCCAGACCACACGCGGTTACAAGCCCAAAGACTACGAAATGATCCAAGCCATCGTGGGCATGTGGCGCAGGGTCGGCATCGAGGCCGAGATCGAAATCTACGAAATCGCCAAGCACTTTGAGCTTCGGGCTGCCGACCAGCTTGCTCCGGCGGCGTTCTACAACTGGGGCAATGCCATCGGCGACCCCACCACGTCAACCGGACACGCCATGTTCGGTCCCTCGCCCCACTCGTCCTGGGACACCGACGATCTCGACGAAAAGATCATGCCGCTGTGGGGCGAAACCGACGAAGAAAAGCGTATCCAGGGCTGGAAGGATGTCAGCGCCTACATCATGGAGCAAGGCTACGTCATTCCGCTGCTGCAATATGTCATGCCCGTCATTCACTCGAACAAGGTCATCGTACCTTCGGCTGCAACGGGCGACGTCACGCCGTTCATGATGCGGCCCGCTTAACGCCTGCCCTGCCCGATCCAGCCGGGCGCCGCTCGCCCGGCGAAGCGGCCATAGCCGGCGGCCGCAGGCGCGGCCGCCGCCCCGAAGTATCACGATGTAGTTTCAATGCTGAAAACCATTCTTGCCAGGCTTGCCTCGATGGCGCTGACGATGCTGGGCGTCGCCATCGTCGTATTCGTATTGATCCGGGTGGCTCCGGGCAACCCCATTGCCATGATGTTGCCTCCTGGCGCCACCGAAGCCGACGTTGCGCGCCTGACAGCCATGTACGGCCTCGACAAATCCCTGTTCGAACAGTTCATCATCTGGGGCGCAAACGCGCTGCAGGGCGACTTTGGCACGTCCATCACCACGCGCCAGCCGGTGTGGGGCCTGGTGCTCGAACGCCTGCCGGCAACGCTCGAGCTATCCATCCTGGCTTTGTTTATCGCGGTCGCTCTCGGTGGTTTCACGGCCATCCTGGGCGCTCGGGCGCGCGGCCGGTCGCCCGAGGCGGGCGTCGACCTGTTCAACGGCATCACCTTGTCGATACCCGACTTTCTCTGGGGCTTGCTGCTTATCCTGCTCTTCGGCGTCTTGTGGCCGGTGCTGCATATTTCAGGACGTATCTCGCCCCACCTCAGCCTGCCCTTCGTGACGCAGTTCTATTTGTTCGAAGGCATTGCGCGTTTGCGCTTCGACCTGGTGGCCGATCTGCTGGCCCATATGATCATGCCGGCGCTGTCGCTGGCCTTGCCCCTGGCAGCCATCATCTCTCAATTGCTCAAGCAGGGCCTCAAAGAGGTGCTCGAACAGGATTACACCGTACTGGCCCGAGTGCGCGGTTTCACCGAAATCCAGGTGATCTTGCGCGAAGCACTGCGCAATGCAGCCCTGCCCACGCTTACCCTGATCGGTGTGCAGTTTACTTTTCTGATCGGCGGCACCGTCATCGTCGAGCGCCTGTTCGCCTATGAAGGCTTGGGCAATATGGCCATCGACGCAGTCATCAACCGCGACCTGCCGTTAATCCAGGGTATTGTTCTGACGTTCGCCGGCATCTTCATCCTGGTCAACCTGGTCGTCGATCTGGCTTATACCTTCCTGAACCCGAGGCTGCGCCATGGCTGACACCACGCTCATTTCCGCGCAAGCCAGCCCCCACAAACGCCGCCGCCGGCGCAATCTGCGACTATGGCTTTCTGCAAGCTGGCTCATCATCATCGCCGTGGCGGCGCTGTTCGCCCCGTTCATCGCTCCCCACGACCCGCTAGCCCAAGACCTGATGCTGGGACGCTTGCCACCGGCAGGTTTGAGCGGCGCCGAACCGGGCTACTTTTTAGGCACCGACAACCTGGGGCGAGACGTTCTGTCGCGCTTGATCTTTGGCGCGCGCATCGCTCTCACCGTCGCGCTTGTGGCCGCCACCGCCGCCTGCCTTTTCGGTTCACTGCTGGGCCTGCTCGCTGGCTATTTCGGCGGCTGGGTCGATCGGATCGTGTCCCGCCTGGTCGAAATCTGGATGGCGTTTCCACCTGTGCTGTTCTCCATCCTGCTGGTTGCCGTGCTGGGCCCTGGCCTTACCTCTGTAATCCTGGCCATCGCCATCATCGACTGGACTCGTTTCGCCCGCGTCATACGCGCGGAAACCATGGTTCAGTCGCGCATGGACTATGTCCAGTCGGCCCGCATCGGCGGGGCCTCGCGGCTGACCACCCTGGCCGGCGAAGTGCTGCCCAATGTATTGCCCACCATCGTCGCGCTGCTGGCGCTCGAGATGGGCGTGGCCGTCATCGTCGAGGCCATCCTCAGCTTCGTGAACCTGTCCCTTTCATCAGACTTTCCCACCTGGGGCGGCATGATCGCCGAGGGCCGCGCATCCATCCACTTCAGTTGGTGGGTGCTGGCCGCGCCGCTGCTGGTGCTGTTTCTGACAGTGCTTGCGTTCAGCCAGCTGGGCGAAGGGCTGAAAGATCAATTCGATCCCATAATGCGTTAAGGATGACCGGGCCATGAATCATGCAAGCGACAAGACAAGAAGCGACGCCGGCTCCGCCACCCTTCAGGTGGATGGCTTGAGTGTCGCGCTGCGCAGCGGCCCATCTCTGCTGCGCGATGTTTCCCTTGCCGTTCAACCGGGCGAAGTGCGTGCCCTGGTGGGCGAAAGCGGCGCCGGAAAAAGCATGATAGGCAAGGCCGTGCTGGGGGTGCTGCCTCGTGGAATCGAACAGACCGCAGGGCGGATTCTACTGCAAGGCGTCGCGCTCGAAAGCCTCCGTCCGCCCGCGCGGCGGCAGACTGTGGCAGCAGTGGCCTCGCTTATTCCTCAAGACCCGCTTACCGCGCTGAACCCGTCGCGGCGAATCGGCGGTCAGATCACTGACCGCCTGGTGCGGCGCCTGGGCTGGAGCTCCCAGGAAGCGAACCAGCGCGCCCTCGAGCTGCTGGATCGGGTGCGTATTCGCGATCCGCAGCGGGTGCTGCGATCTTATCCCCATGAGCTTTCCGGCGGCATGCGCCAGCGCGTGCTGATCGCGGCGGCATTTGCGCCGCGCCCCAAGCTGATCGTGGCAGACGAACCCACTACTGCGCTGGACGTCACGGTGCAAAAGCAAATTCTTCAGCTCATCCGCGAGCTGCAAGCAGAAACCGGCACGGCGGTACTGTTCGTGACCCACGACATGGGGGTGGTGGCCAAGATCAGTCAAACCGTCACCGTGCTTTTTTCAGGCAATGTAATGGAAAGCGGGCCGACCGATGAATTGCTTTCCCGGCCCCGGCATCCATATACCCAGGCGCTGATCGCAGCCACGCCCCGCTACACCCATCCGCACGAGCCATTGCGCCCAGTGCCGGCCGAACTGGTGGCGGCCCTGCATCAAGAGATTGCTCGAAACGACGAGGCCGTGCATGGCTGACACCCTGTTTCGTATCGAAGACCTGCATCTGGCCCTGCCCGACATGGCCCGCAAGCCACTGCTCGGGCGGGCACCGCTAATTCATATTCTCAAAGGGATATCGTTCGATATTCCCCAAGGGACCATCACGGGCATCGTCGGGGAAAGCGGCTCGGGCAAGACCACGCTTGGGCGTGTGTTGGTGCGCCTGCTCACGCCAAGCTCTGGCCGCGTAATATTCCAGGGCCACGACATCAGCCACCTGAACGAGACCCAGCTCAAGCCCTTGCGCCGCGATCTGCAAATGATCTTCCAGGACCCCATGTCGTCGCTCAACCCGCGCCATACCGTAGGACGCATCGTGGCGACGCCGTTACAGCGCTACGGCCTGGATAACCCTCGCAGACGCGCAATGGAAATGCTTGAGCGCGTGGGGCTGCCCGGCGAATTCGCCGCCCGCTATCCGCACGAACTGTCAGGAGGCCAGCGCCAGCGCGTAGGCATCGCCCGCGCAATCGCGCTGAACCCCGCATTTATTCTGGCGGACGAAATCGTCTCGGGCCTGGACGTATCGTCTCAAGCGCGGGTACTGACCTTGCTCAAAGAACTGGCCGCCGACATGAACCTCACCATCGCCTTCATCAGCCATGATCTGTCGGTCATCCGCAGCCTTTGCGATGCGGTGATAGTGCTCGATCGCGGCGTAATTGTCGAAGCGGGGCCTTGCGAGCAAGTGTTTGACACGCCCCAAAGCGACATTACACGCCGGCTCATCGACGCCATCCCCTTGCCCGAGGTGGACGATTCCTGGTTCAACGAAGTGTCGGTGGCGGTGGTGTAAGCAGGGTTTCAAGCTCGGCGCCCAGACGCAACACGGCATGATCGTGATACTTACGCCCCGCTATCTGCAAGCCAAGAGGCATTCCTTGCGGACAAAGCCCCATAGGCAGAGACAGAGCGGGTTGGCCGGTGACATTGAATGGATAGGCATATCCACTATGCCGCAACCAGTTGTCCGCCGAGGCCCGCCCCGCCACGGCCGGGTCCAGCGCAAGTGGCGCCGAGTGCGGCATCGTGGGTGTGAGCAAGATATCGATATCGTTGAATACCTGGCCCAGGTCGACAGCCATCTTGCGCAAGCGAGTACGAGCTTGGGCAAGCTTGGCTGTACTCATCGCCTCGCCTTCCCGATAAAGCTGCTGCAACGCCAGGCTCAGCTTGTTGCGTTGCGCCTCAGGCCAGCCATGAAACGCCTCCAGTGACCGGTAGCGCCAGGTGTCCCACATTGCATCGGCGCAATCGCGGGAGCGAGGGTCGACCTCTTGAAGAGAATACCCGGCCGCGCGAAGCTGCTCGAGGCTGGAATGGAAGGCCGCGACCACATGGTCTTCCGGCGGCAGCTCGGAACCCAGAAAAAGCGTCCAGCCCAGGCGCGGCCGCCGAGCCGGGGCGTCAGCAGCGAGCCGAGGAAAAGTGGAGGCCGGGTCGCGCGGGTCGGGGCCGTCAAGCACCCGCATGGCTGCGCGACAGTCTGCCACCGACCGTGTCAATACGCCCAGGTGCGCCAGCTCGGTAAATGCGCTGGAGGGCGGCATGGGTATGGCACCGAAGCTGGGCTTGAAGCCGACCAGTCCGCAGAATGATGCGGGCACCCGTACAGAACCACCCGCATCGCTGCCCAAAGCAAGCGGCCCCCAGCCGGCCGCCACCTGAGCCGCCGCCCCGCTGCTGGAGCCCCCCGCCGACCGCGAGGGATCGAGCGGGTTGCGTGTAAGACCTGTAAGCGGGTTATCGGAGCGTATGGTCCAGCCGAACTCTGTGGTGGTGGTCTTGCCAAACAGTACTGCTCCGGCACGGCGCAACCGTTCCACCACAGGTGCATCCGCCTTGGCCGGCTTGGCCTCGGCCATGGACAGTGAGCCGAACCGAGTCGGCCAGCCGGCCACGTCGGTAAGGTCCTTGATGGAAATCGGCACGCCGTCCAGGGGGCCCAGCGACGCTCCCGAGCGGTGGCGTTGCCCGGATTCATCGGCCGCCCGCAAGGCTGCGGGCCAATCCAGGTGGCAAAAGGCATTGATGGGCTCGCCCGCCTCGACGGCGGCCCGCAGGGCTTCCAGCACATGCACCGGCGTACATTCGCCTTCGCGAAAGGCCCGGGCCAAGCCCGCGCAATCGAGCGCGAGCAAGTCAGCCTCTGCCGGAACCCGCCGCGCATCCGCCATTACTGCCCTGCCTTGAATGTTTCGAACTCGACGTTGGCATAGACCCCATCCACTTTTTCGAACCGGCGTATGTATTGGTCTTGCACCACGTCGCGTGTCTCGGGATCGATGCGGATGTGGCCCCGCGGGCTTTCAAACTCGAGGCCCTTGAGCGCCTCGATAAGTTTCTCGCCGTCGGTATCGCCCTGGGTTTTTTCAAGCGCCTTGTAGATGGCGGCCATGCCGTCGTAGGCGGCCACCGCCATGATCGCCGGACGCGCATTCTTGTCGCGCAACTTGATGAACTCTTGCACGAACCGGCGGTTGAGGTCGGAATCGTGGTGCATGGAATAGGGGTAGACCGTTACCACGCCCATGCCGTTCTCGCCGATGACGTTGACGATGGGCTCGTCGACGATGTCGCCGGTGCCGATCAGCTTGGTGCCGTCGGCCTCGAGATTGCGTGCGCGGAATTCGCGCAGCAAGGCGGGCGCCACGTCGCCGCCGTTGACGAAGGCGAACACGACGTCGGGCTTGGCGTCTTTGACACGCATGATGTAGGGTGAGAAATCGACGGTGACGATGGGCGTGCGGACCGTGCCCACGATCTTGCCGCCTTCGGCCTCGAACGCCTCGATGAAGGCTTTTTCAGCATCCAGGCCGGGCGCGTAGTCGGCCGCGATGACATAGGCGGTGCGGGCCCCCTCGCGATAGGCCCATTTGGCAATGGGCGGAACCGTGGTGCTGACTTCAAACGCCACCCGCACCATGTAGGGCGAACGCAAGGGCAGGTTTTCTCCGGCGGCGTTCATGACCACCATCGGCACCTTGCCCTGCGTGGCGACAGGCGCAGCCGCCAGGGCGCTGGGCGTAAAGACGAAGCCGGCCAGGAAACTTACCTTTTCACGCACGAACAGTTCTTGGGCATGGCGCTTGGCCACCTCGGGATTGGCGCCGCCGGTGTCCTTGAAAATGACTTCAACCCGCTTGCCGGCCACCGTGTCGCCATGCATGGCCTGATAGGCCCTGATGCCGGTTTGCATCTGCTGGCCGAACTCGGCAAAAGGACCGGTCAGTGTAGTGATCAGGCCGACCTTGACGACGTCTTGCGCCGACACTGCGGGCGCGGCCGCCAAGGCGCCGGCCAGCAAAGCGAGCTGGCAACGTTTGAACCATGACATAAGTATTCTTCCTTGTTGAGGTCGGATGAATGTATGCAACCAAGAACAAAACTGGCAATACGAGTTTGTTCCCAAGCAACGGCAATTTATGCCTTGGACCTTGGTGATGCAAGGGAGAAAACCCCTGAACTATAGTTAAATGGGTCTAAATAAGTAAATTGTATGTGTTTATTAAATAATTAGGTATAGGCTGTAGACTTGACGAGCACCATCTCGGCCAAGGCTGCCAAACCCAATTGCATGCAATTTGCCCGAAATTGCATTCAACTGGCTGTAAGGAAGTGTCGACGCGCCTTTGGTTTCCCGACCGGCTCACGGGGCAGGACGACGTCAGGGTTGCCATAGCGCAGAGCGGTCGATGTCGGCCAGGGTGGGTGTGCCGGCCAGGGCCATGGTGATCTCCAGTTCGGTGCGCAACATGTGCAATACGTGGACCACGCCGGGCGCCCCCGCCGCCGCCAAGCCATAAACATAGGGCCGGCCGATAAGCACTGCACGGGCGCCCAGCGCCAGAGCCTTGAAGACGTCGGCGCCGCGCCGCACACCGCCGTCCAGAAGCACCGGCGTGCTGTTGCCTGCTGCTTCAACAATGGAAGGCAAAACATCGATGGTGGCCGGCAGGCCGTCCAGCGTACGCCCACCATGATTGGAAACGATGATGCCCGCCGCTCCGTGATCAATCGCCAACCTGGCGTCGTCCGGATGCGTAATTCCCTTGATCCACACTGGCAGGCGAGTGGTCTCAACCAGTTCACGCAGCTCGCTCCAGCGCGCCGCATTCTCAAGCAGGCCATGGCCGAATAAAGGACTCGCGCCGGCTTGAGCCGTATGCCCCGGCGGCTGCCTCATGCCGCGCAGGTTGACAGCCTCGACCCCGTCCGGCAACGAAAAGCCCGCCCTCTGCTCGCGGTTGCGCACCCCGTTGACCGGCGCATCGGCGGTAAGCACCAAAGCTTGATAGCCGGCCGCCTCGACACGGCGCACCAACGCCTTGGTGAACTCGCGATCGGGCTGGATGTACAGTTGAAACCACAAGGGCCGGCTTGCCGCAGCGGCTAAATCTTCCAGCTTGACGCTGGCCTGGGTGCTGACCACCATGCCCGCCCCGATGGCCGAGGCTGCCAAGACCGTAGCCGATTCGCCCTGCTCGTGCGCCAGCTTCTGGAAAGCCACCGGGGCCAGCATGATGGGGTAATCCCAGACATGGCCCATCAGCTCGACCCGCGTATGCGCGCCGCGCATGTCGGCCAGCACACGTTGGCGCACGCGGATTCTATCGAATGCCGCACGGTTATCAGCGCATGTCAGTTCGTCGGCCGATGCTCCGTTCAGATAGGCCCATGCGGAATCGGTCATGCGCTGCCGAGCGAAAGCCTCGTAGTCGGCAACAGCCGCAATCTGTGGGGGGATCCGCTCCAGGGGCGGCAGCGGCGTGCTTGCGCTCATGTATCAGACCACTCGCGGATAAGATTGTGATAAACGCCTGTCAGGCGCGGCAAGGCTTCATGGCCAGGCTGGGTTTGCGCCACATTCTGTATGGCGTTGTCCAGTTCCAGCAGCATGGCGCGGCGGTGGTCTTCGCGCACCAGGCTCTGTATCCAGAAGAAGGCGGCAAGCCGCACGCCCCGCGTAACCGGCGTGACCCGGTGCAAGCTTGACCCCGGGTACACCACCATATGGCCGGCCGGCAGCTTGACGCTGTGCGAACCGTAACTGTCCTGCACGATAAGCTCGCCGCCATCGTACTCATGCGGCTCGCTGAAGAACAAGGTGGCCGAAATGTCGCTGCGCACGCGATGCGGCGAGCCCGGCACACCGAAGATGGCGTTGTCGATGTGGTCGCCGTATGCCCCGCCGCCTTCGTAGCGGTTGAAGCGCGGCGGCAGCACTCGCTGCGGCAACACACCGGAAATGAAGGCTGGATTGCTGCTTAGGCGATTGAGTATGAGCTCGCCGATCTGCCGCCCCGCCGGATGATCAAGCGGCAGTTGCTGGTTGCTTTTGGCCCCCGCCGCCACATAACCGGCGGTCTCGCGGCCGTCGGCCCACTCGGCCTGCTCCAGTGCCTGCCGGCACTGACCCAGTTGCTCCGGCGTCAATACGTCGGGGATCTTCAGCATCATGCGACTGTCCTTGTATTAAAAGTTGTCCGCCCTCTTCGCGCGCGGCGGCCAGGCTAAACGACCGTGCAAGCATCGCTGGCGCACAGGACGGCGGCCACGACAAAAAACCGCTAATCAATATAGCGGTTTTTCGCTGCGCATCGCAGCCCGAAGGCCACGATGCACACGCCCTATGCGAGCGTTAACTTATCAAGACATCAGAACCGGGCATCGGCACTGAGCATGACGGTACGGCCCGCGCCGGGAACAGCATACAACTGGAAGCCGTCCGAGCTGCTGGTCGAGCGCTGCAGGTAAAACTTGTCGAAGATATTGTTTACGTTCAGGCGCAAGGCGAAGTTCTTGTTGAACTTATAACCCACGGCGGCGTTCATCAACCAGTAGCTGGGCATATTGATGTCGTTCGCATGGCGGCCGCCGGGCGCTCCTGCGGTGGTGTAATTGCCCGCACGGAACTGGCGCTTTCCAACATACTGCGCGCCAAGGCCCGCATCCCACTGCTCATCAAACTGGTAATTGGTCCACAGATTGAAGGTCATGTCGGGCACGTTCTTCATCTTGCCGCCTTCTTGAAGCGGGTCGGCCTCGTCAACCAGCACCTTGCTGCGCAGCAAGGTCCAGCCGCCGTATACCGACAATTTAGGGGTGATGCTGCCTGCAGCCCCCAATTCGATGCCTCGAACGCGTTCTTTGCCGCTGGTCTGGATAGTATTACCCAGCTCATCGGTATCGGAGGGGTTGCTGCGCTCGACTTGGAAAATGGCCGCAGTCAGAGCCAGCTTGTTGTCCAGCACATCCCACTTGGTGCCGAGCTCCCAAGTCTTCGCCTTACCCGGCGAGTAATTACCCGCGTTGGCATTACCGCCGCCGCCACTGCGGGACGCCGCGTCGGCTGCCGAGGGTTGGGAGGCTTGGCTGTAAGAGAGATAAACGCTGCTGCTGCGTGTCGGCTTATAAACAACGCCCAAGCGGCCGCTCCAGACGCCTTCGCTTTGCTCGAACGATTCGCGGTTGCCAAACTGGTCATACCATTTCACCCTGAACTTGTCGTAACGCAGGCCAGCGGCGATTTCCCAGCTTTCGTTCAACGTGATCTGATCGTACGCATACAAACCCCAGTTTGTAACTTTAGCGCCGCTTTCATTGGTATATTCGCGGGATTCCCATGGGCCGTTGTAATGCGTGATCGGATCGCGCACATCAATGACCAGTGCTTCTCCGTTGGCAATGAAGCTGGGCACGCTATAGCTGCGGGGATCTTTCCGGTAGCTTTCTTCATAGAACTCCACGCCGGTAACCATCTGGTGCCGTACGCTGCCGGTGTTGAAGTCCAGATTCAAGTCCGTCTGGTTGGCAAGAACCTTTCCCTTGTATGAGTTCGCGTTTCCACGCAGGCGATTTACCGCCAGATAGCCAGTCGGGTAAACCTCGTTGCCGGCACCGTCGTAGCCCCAATAATCAGAACTACTCGGTGCAGGAATAAACTCTCCCGCCGAAGTAGCGCCCGTCGCATTAAGCAGTCGGCCACCCGTATTCAACAACGTAAACCGCTTCGTCTCAGACCAGCGCGTCTGGTTGCGGATAGAGGTTTTGTCATTGAAATCGTGCTCGACCCGCAAGGTGGCGCTGTTGTGTTCGGTTTCTTCGGTATCGACGTTGCCGAACTGGCCCCAGTATTCACGCGAGACGCCGTCCATGCGATGGCCGCTGCGATTCAAAGGCACGCCCCAATCCGGCGTATTGTTGTCTTTCTGGTGCATATACATCGCCGTGATGCGGGTATCCGTGCCCAGCCCCCACGTAAACGAAGGTGCAATGCCCCAGCGCTCGTAGTCGCTTTTGCCGCGCTTGGCAATGTCGTTCTCGTGCCACATGGCGTTCAACCGGAACGCCATGTTGTCGCCAATCTGGTGGTTCACATCGGCCGTGGTGCGACGATAGTTGTCAGTGCCGACACCCACGTGGAAATCATAGAAATTGTCCAGCTTGGGCGTTTTGGTCACGAGATTGACAGAGCCCCCGACAGCGCCAACACCCGACTCTATGGAACCTGTGCCCTTGAAGACCTCGGCCTGCTCCATATTGAAGATATCGGTGCGGGTGCTAAGCGCGCTTTCTCGCACACCATCGACTGTGACACTTTGCTCGGCCGAAAAGCCGCGGATGGTCATCATGTCGCCCCACCCGGCGCCGCCTTCACCTGACGAGAAGGTTACGCCCGGCACGTTGCTAAGCACTTCCTGCAAAGTTTGGGCGTTTTGCTGCTGCAGCACCTCAGAAGGCACGATATTGATGGTTTGCGGAGTATCCACCAGCGGGGCCTGGAATTTCACCGATTGCGGGGCCTCGGGCTTGAAAACCGGGGCCTCGCCCTGGACTTGAACCGGCGCAAGCTGCGATACGCCGCTATCTTGCGCGCCTGCCACGGCCGGCGCGGCAAGTGCGCCGCACACGGCCAAGTGCACTAAATTGAATCGAGGTTGACGATGCTGAGTCTTTCTAGCCATTGGGCTACTCCGTTTATTTATGAATTTCCAGTTGCTGCGGAGGACCCATCCTTGTATTTAGTAACACTCCATCCGCGAAGCTGAACAATAATTATTCTTAATAACATTGTCAATACCGGATCAGGAATCGGTCAGAAAACTGTCAGAAAATCGCCACGTTTGAACAGCCGGGGGCAGGCAACCCCCTCGCGCCGCCCGGAATTCCGGCCGACAAGAAAGATCTCAAGTATCGAGAGGGCTCAGGTGGAACGCCGACGCGCCACCGGCACTTTCTTCAATACCGCTCTGCGGCTTCGCGCGTGCTGGCCGTGCACCGAGCCGTAGAAACGCCGGCCGCATCATCTTGCACTTCATCGCCCTGCCCTGCTTCCATCGGAGTCATCAACGGTTCCTTGGCCGCGTCGGCCAGCCCCGGCACGTCCTCACTTTCTTCGAGTGTCCATTCTCGCCAGATGGCGACCAGCAGCGCCATCAGCACCGGGCCGATGAACAAGCCCACAAAGCCCATGGTCTGCACCCCTCCAACCAAACCGAAGAAGGTCGGCAGAAACGGCAGCTTTACCGGTCCGCCAACCAGGCGCGGCCGCAGGGTCTTGTCGACGATAAAAAGCTCGACCGTGCCCCAGATAAAGAGGCCGACCCCTGCCACGGCCTGCCCGGAGCCGACCAAATACAGGGACACCAATGTGAAGGACAATGGAGCGCCGCCCGGTATCAGTGCCATGAAACCGGTGACCACGCCCAGAAGAACAGGGGAAGGAACGCCGGCGACCCAGTAGGCCAGGCCCAACACCAGGCCCTCGCCCAGCGCAATCAGCCCCATGCCGGTCACGGTGGAGTTGATGGTGGCGGGCACCATGCGCGAAAATCGTTGCCAACGGTCGGGAAGAACGCGTTCGCCCACTACGTCGAGCTGGGTGCGAATGCGAGCGCCGTCCTTATACACGAAGAACAGCACGATAAGCATAAAGATGACGGTCAGCAACAGGCGGAACACATCGCCGGTGGCTGAAAGCAACATGCGGTAGATGTTGCCCAGGTGCTCGCCACTGACCATCTCGACCAGTTCGCCCAAGGCATGCGGTTCGCCCAGGTAAAGCACCCAATGGCGGGCAAGCCAGTCTCCCGCCAAAGGCAGCTCGATGAGCCATAGCGGCACCGGAACGCCGTCCCGGTTGGCCGCCAGGGCCCATCTGATGAAGCTGCTGGCCTCTTGCACTGCAAAGCTCAGGGCCATCGATAAAGGAATGATCAATACCAGTATCACTATGCCCAGAGCCAAACTGGCTGCCAGGATGTCGCGCCCTCCGCAACGGCGCAGCAGACGCTGGTATAGCGGCCAGCTTGCCAGGCAGATGATCAGCGCGGCAAGGACGGGAACCAGGAAGCCGCGAAGAAAATAAAGCCCGGCAAGAATGACGAGCACAAGAAGCCAGCGGGTAATGAGGTAGGCAGGCAGTATCGGTTGCATAAGGACCAAGGCGTTTAGATTTTTGTAAGGTTAAACCAATTCTTGCGTACGCATACAGCGATACACTACGACGATTGCCGACTCGTGCCCATGCGCAACAACAATAACCCTCTCATGGATGACGCCAACTACAGCCGCCGACCCGTTCCAATGTCGGCCCGCAAGTCCACTTTGGCGCTCAGTGCCGTCATGTTGGGCCTTACCTTTTTCTCTGCCAGCATGTGGGCCGGCGGCACACTGGGCGCGGGGCTGACATTCAACGAATTCTTTCTGGCGGTGGTCGCCGGTAATCTTATCCTGGGCTTCTACACGGCGGCGCTCGGCTATATCGGCGCCCGCACCGGCCTGTCCACCCACTTGCTCGCACACTACTCTTTCGGCGTAAAAGGTTCGTGGCTGCCTTCGCTGCTGCTGGGCGGAACGCAAATTGGCTGGTTTGGCGTCGGAGTCGCGATGTTCGCCATTCCAGCGGCCAAGGCCACAGGCTGGGATACCTCTGTATTGATCGCGGTCTCGGGCTCTTTAATGACGGCCACCGTTTATTTCGGCATCGCTGGCCTGACCGCGCTGTCGGTGGTTGCAGTGCCGGCCATTGCTGTGCTGGGCAGTTATTCCGTCTGGCTCGCCGTAGATCAGGCGGGCGGCCTGGAAACCCTGCGCCAAAGCGTTGCCGTTGAGCCTCTGGCGCTGGAAACCGCCATCGCGCTGGTCGTAGGGTCATTCATCAGCGCGGGCACACTAACCGCTGACTTCATTCGGTTTGGACGCAGCGCCAGGCAGGCGATGGTGGTTTGCATGGTGGCCTTCTTTGCGGGGAATTCGCTGATGTTCGTGTTTGGCGCGGCGGGCGCCGCCGCCACGGGCATGGCCGACATCAGCGACGTGATGCTGCTGCAAGGCCTGATCTGGCCCGCCGTCATCGTGCTGGGCCTGAACATCTGGACAACCAATGACAACGCCCTGTATGCCTCGGGCCTTGCCCTGGCCAATGTTACGGGGTTCTCCAGCCGCGCCCTGGCCATATTCAATGGCCTGGCGGGCACTGTCATGGCTTTGTGGCTGTATAACCATTTTGTGGGGTGGCTCACGTTCTTGTCGGCCGCCATACCGCCCATAGGCGGGGTCATCGTCGCCGACTATTTTTTGCGCCGCAAAAGCTACGCCGCCTACCCTGCCGCCACGCCGGTTTCGCTCAACGGCCGGGCCTTCGCCGCCGTGGCGGTTGGTGCGGGATGCGCCCACTGGCTGCCGGGCATTGTTCCGGTCAATGCCATCCTGGGCGCCATGGGGGCCTACGCACTGCTATTGCGCCTTCGTCGCTGAAGGCCGATTCCCAGCACCATGACAAGCAGCACGGCAGCCTGCACGGCCAAGGTCTGCGCGGTGGGATACACCCCCAGGATATCAATGCGGGGCCCAACCACCGGCAGCACGGCGACCCAGCCGGCCTCTTGCAAAGCGGCCACGCCCTTGCCTGCAAGCACCACCGCCAGCAGGCCCACCAAAATAGAAGTAAGGGCAAAGAAGCGGCCAATGGGCATACGGGCGCTGGTGCGCAACAGAAGCCAGGCAATAAGCGCCAACAACACAAGGGCGCTGAGCAGGCCGGCCAGCAACGCGGTGTCGTTGCCGTCGGTGGCCAGGGCTGAATAGAACAATACCGTCTCGAACACTTCGCGGTAAACGGCCACGAAAGCCAGCGCAAACAAGCCCCACGCGGAACGTCGTCGCGCGGCATCCGACACCTTCTGATGCAAATAGGCCTGCCAGCGACCCGCCGCGCTTTTCTGATGCATCCATAAACCCACGCACAAAAGCACCAACGCGGCCAGCAATGAGCCCAAACCCTCGGTAAGTTCGCGGCTCGCGCCGCTGATCGTCACAAGATGAGTGGCCGCGAGCCAGGTCAGGCCTCCGGCCACCAGCGCCAGTATCCATCCTGCGTGCACCGTCTTCAAAGCGTCGCGCCGATCGGCCTTCTTTAGAAACGCAACGATGCCGATGACAATCAGCAAGGCCTCCAAACCCTCTCGCAGCAGGATGGTCAATGCCCCCAGGTAGGTCGTCAGCGCTGCGGCCTGTGATTCGCCCAATTCGGAATCTACCCGTGTCAACAATTCGTCGACCCGGCTTGCCGCCGTTTGCGCCGCGGCGATGTCCGTGGCGTCGACCGCGGCGCGATACCTCATCATTGCCTCTTCAACCTCGGCCAGCAGGCCTGGGTTTCGCGCGCCGAGCATCGGCTCGATGGACTCGAAACCGTCGAGATAGGCGGACAAGGCCAGACTTGAAGCCGTTTTCTTTTCCCCGGCACGTAGGGCGCCCAGGCTTTCGTTCAGGCGTTGGCGAGCCAGCGCCAAGCCCGAAGTCTCGCCGTCCAGGACAACAGAGGGATCAGAGCGAAGATATGCTGTCAGGTTGCGCGCCGCATCCGGGCCCAAGGCACCTGCGGCCTCTGACTGGCTCGTTGTGGCCACGGCCGGCAGCCCGTCGTACAGCGAGCGTGCCTGCTTGTCGTTGGACCAAAGCTTGCGGCCGCTTTCGCGCGCGGCGGCATCATAGGCGAGGCCGCCCACAAAGAACGCCAAGGCCCAGCGCTCGTCGTCCGACAAATTGGCATACGAGGGCATGGATGTGCCTTCCACCCCCTGCGAAATCACTTGGTAAAGGGCCAGCACGCTTCGCGACGCTGCGCGCCCGCCATCGGTAAAGGCAATCGGAGCCGGATCGAGGCCCTCCGCCGCCACGCCGTCCCCGGCGCCGTTCATGCCGTGGCAAGAAGCACACTGTGCGGCGTACACACGACTGCCAAGCTGCAAATCTGGAGCATGCGTGGGCGCAAGGGGAAAGGGGTAAGCCTCGAGCACCGCCGCACCTGCCCGGTGAGCCAGTTGGCCCACCAGTTCCGGGTCGGCCTTGCTTCGCACGGCTGCGTTGAGATCGGCGATCAACGCCGCGATATGGTCTTTCGATTCGTGCTGCGGCATCGCGCGCAAACGGGAGGCCGCACTGTCGGTGAACTCCAGCATTTCGGCATACTCGCCCTCGTTCACTATCTTCTCTTCCTGGACCGCTTCGCCGTAATCAACGGCGACATAATCCAGCAACTGCCACAGCATGCGCGCATCGGCGTTGTCTGATGAAGCGTGCGCCAAGGCGCCCGCCATACCTAAAGCCACGCACGCCATGCAGCGCGCCGCCTTACTGACCCATACGGCAAAATTCATGATGCTCCGTGGAAACCTTGTAACGAGACTCATTCCGTAAAACTATACGCCTTGTTACTAACGTGCCGCTGAATGCCGTTGAATAGCAAAAGCGGTATCATGGCTTCATTTCACGGCTCAACACCAGCCACGCGGAGCACCTTTATGGCCCACACCAACGAAAGCGCAAGCCTGGCGCTCTTTTGCGATTTTGAAAACGTGGCGCTTGGCGTACGCGATGCGCAATACGAAAAATTCGACATTCAACTTGTGCTCGAACGCCTGCTGCTCAAGGGCAATATCGTGGTCAAAAAAGCGTATTGTGATTGGGACCGCTACAAAAGCTTCAAGGCATCCATGCACGAAGCCAGTTTCGAGCTTATTGAAATTCCCCACGTTCGCCAGTCGGGCAAGAACTCCGCCGACATCCGCCTCGTGGTCGACGCGCTCGACCTTTGCTACACGAAGGCCCACGTCGACACCTTCGTCATCATCAGCGGCGATTCTGATTTTTCGCCGCTGGTGTCCAAGTTGCGCGAGAATGCCAAGCAGGTCATTGGCGTGGGCGTCAAGCGCTCAACCTCCGACCTGCTCATTGCCAATTGCGACGAGTTCATTTTCTACGACGACCTGGTCCGCCAGACCCGTTCGACCCGCAAAACACCCACCTCAACAACCGAGACAGTTCCGGCCAAAAGCGCCGAAACTCCGGAAGACAAGCAACAAGCCCGACGCGCCGAGGCGGTAGCCATTGTGGTCGACACGTTCGAAGCCCTGCTTTCCGAGCGCGGCGACAGCGACAAGATATGGGCCTCGACACTCAAACAAGCCATCAAGCGGCGCAAACCCGACTTCAACGAGTCGTACTATGGCTTCAAGGCGTTTGGCAGCGTTCTGGATGAAGCCGGCGCGCAGGGCCTGCTGGAAGTCGGCCGGGACGAAAAGTCAGGGGCTTATGTATCCAAGCCCGCGGCGCCCGTCAAGCCGGCAAGCAAGGCCCGTAAAAACACCAAGGCTGCCAACAAGGCAAACACTGCGCCGTCCGCGCCCCGGAAGACGGCGCGCAAGAGCGCGGCCAAGAAAGCCGACCGCCCTGCCGCACAGACCGATTGAACACTTAGACCCCGATGTCTTCGTTCCAGAGCTCTGGTTTATTGCGGATGAAGTCGCGCATCATGGCAATGCACTGTTCATCTTGCAGCACCTCGACCTGAACCCCGCGCTCGCGTAGCAGTGCCTCATCGCCCATGAAGGTCTGATTCTCGCCCACCACGACTTTTGGAATGCCATACAACAAGATAGCTCCAGTACACATGGGGCACGGCGACAAAGTGGTGTACAGAACCGATTCACGATAAACGCGGGCCGGCTGACGGCCGGCGTTTTCGAAGGCATCCATCTCGCCATGAAGAATGGCACTGCCCTGCTGCACGCGGCGATTGTGCCCGCGGCCGATGATGCGCCCCTGATGAACAATGACCGAACCTATGGGAATGCCGCCCTCGGCCAGGCCCTGGCGGGCCTCGTCGAGAGCGGCTTGAAGATAAGCGTCCATGGCAAGCTCCGATGCAGCGCCCTTTTTTAGTATTGCGCATCACACCGGCACAGGGCGGCGGTGTTGTCAGACCGTTCTGACGACCTCGGCGTCCGCCTCGGCCAGCTCCTTCATCAGCAATTGGCATTGCTCTGGAGTGCGAGGATGCAGCACCAGCGACCATTTACCCTGCTCGGCCGCTTTGCGGACCTTGAGAATGACGATTTGGTGGTCGGGGCGCGCGGTGACGAGGCCACCCATCATCATGCCCAGTATCGTAGCAAAACTGATGATCACCGCGGCGCTGGCGACCGGCGAGGCCGCAATATAAGTGATGGGCATCCAATACAGCAAAGCCCAGAACGCCGCGCCCGCCAGCAAGCCGATCGCACCCAGGATCAAATGCGCACGAATACCCGTGCGTGCAATACCTTTTGTTTCGGGCTCGAGCTTGCGCGCAAAGCCTTTTTCATGCGGTGCGATCAACATCCATTGATTGGGCTGCAGGCCCGCCAGTCGGCTCAGGGACTCGGCCGAACCCGCAGCCGATTCGCGAGTGTCGTAGATCGCGGCTATTTTAGTTGTGGCTCGTTCACCGAATAAAGCCTGCCAGGACATGAGCACCTCTTGTGGACAACAAGAAAGAGAGCTTCAAATACAGCAAGCATCGTGCCCGCAAGCCGCTGCCAGGCGGCCGGTGTGCCTAGACTGCGGTGTACATGGCCTTGCCGTCGATGAGGCGCAGCCAGCCCTTGGCGATGCGGTATATGCTCCAGACCACCAGGGCAAACAGCACCAAATAGCCGACCATGACGGCCAGCAAGAGGGCGCCGATAATCGCCCACAACACTGAGTACCAGAAGGTGCGAATCTGCCAGCGAAAATGCGACTCGACCCATGTGCCGCGTGCTTCGCTGATCTTTATGTGGGCGATGATGACGCCGATCAGGGCGGTAATGCCGACGAAATAGCCGATCGCCTGCAAGGCGTAGACAACGGTGGCCACTGTTTTGAGAGAGCCCGGCCGGCGCCCGTCGTGGTCGGCATCGACTACTGGCACGTTCTGCGTAACGTTGTCGTTCATGGTGTGTTCCCGTTGCGCCCATAATGTGGCGCCTGCGTTGTTCGGCTTGCAGCCCCAAGCTGCAAGGCGTAATGCTAGCAAGGGGCGGCCGACTAGACAACTGCGCGGCGCAAGTCTCCATGCCAGGCTTGAGAACCTTCTTCGCGCGGCTGCTTTGCTCCATATGCCGTTCATGTCTTTGCAAGTAAGAAAGCAGTCGTTCCCTTTCGGAGCCTGCGCCCCTAAGCTGAACGCTCGATCAATCGTCCTACCCAATCGAGCCGTGATGCAAAACAACAGCCCAAAACCCCCACCCCTTTCCGCCCCGCTACGCCGTTTGGCACTGGCGGCCCTGCTGACCCTTTCAACCTTCCTGCCTGCGCATGCCGCCGACATCTCGCTATTGAACGTTTCCTACGACCCCACGCGCGAGCTGTACCAGGAATACAACGCAGCCTTCGCCGCGTACTGGAAAGAAAAAACCGGGGACACTGTGCGCGTCAAGCAATCACACGGCGGTTCCGGCAAACAAGCGCGCACGGTCATCGATGGCATTCCCGCCGACGTGGTCACGCTGGCGCTGGCGCCGGACATCGACGCCATTGCGCAGCGCGGCCTGATTGCCAAAGACTGGCAAGGCCGGCTCGAGCACAACAGCTCACCCTACACGTCGACCATCGTCTTCCTCGTGCGTAAAGGCAATCCCAAAGACTTGACGGATTGGAACGACCTGCTCAAGCCAGACGTCTCGGTAATCACCCCCAACCCCAAGACATCGGGCGGCGCCCGCTGGAACTATCTTGCCGCTTGGGGCTATGCCCTTAAAAAATCGGGCGGTGACGAAGCCGCCGCCCGCGATTTCGTCGGCCAGCTGTTTCGCCGTGTACCGGTATTGGATTCAGGCGCACGCGGCTCCACAATTACCTTCGTGGAACGCGGCATAGGCGACGTGCTGCTCGCCTGGGAGAACGAGGCGCTGCTGGCGCTGAACGAACTGGGGCCCGACAAGGTCGAGATCGTCGCACCGCCCATCAGCATTCTGGCCGAACCCCCTGTGTCTTTGGTTGACCGAAACGTAGACCGACGAGACACGCGCGAAGTGGCGCAAGCCTATCTGGAATACTTGTACAGCGAGGCCGGCCAGGAAATCGCCGGCAAACATTACTTCCGCCCCATTTCCAAGGACGTGAGCGACAAGTACGCGAGCCAATATCCCGCGCTGGAGCTGTTCACCCTTGATGAGATAGCGGGCAGCTGGTCCGAAGCGCAGGCCAAGCACTTTGCGGATGGCGGTGTGTTCGACCAAATCTACGCGCCAGGGAAATAACCGGCTCTTGTCCATTTGGCGGCGCCTGCACGAGTTTATGCCTGGCGCGTCTATACACATGCAAAGTTAATCGTTCCCTCGACGGCGCGACGATGTAACCATATCGATCGTCGTGTCCACCAAATTTATTCAGCACTCATCCATGCAGATCGCCCTACCGTACAACTTCAAGCGCCGAAGCGCCGGCCGCGTGCTGCCCGGCTTCGGGATCACCGGCGGCCTCACCCTTTTTTATCTATGCCTCATCGTGCTGCTGCCGCTCTCGGCCATCTTCCTCAATACTTTCACCATGTCATGGGAAGACTTCTGGAAAGCCGCCGGTAGTGATCGCGTCATGGCTTCGTACCGCCTAAGCTTTGGCGCCGCATTGATTGCCGCCGCGATTAATGTCGTGTTCGGAACCCTGGTCGCCTGGGTGCTGGAACGCTACGATTTTGCGGGGAAGAAGTTTCTGGATGCGCTGGTAGACCTGCCTTTTGCCTTGCCCACCGCCGTGGCCGGCATCGCACTGACCGCCCTGTACGCGCCCAACGGCTGGATAGGATCGCACCTGGAGGCAATCGGCTTGAAGGTGGCGTTCACGCCGCTGGGGATCATCGTGGCCATGACCTTCATCGGGCTGCCTTTCGTGGTGCGTACTGTGCAACCCGTGCTGGCGGAGGCCGACCGCGAATACGAAGAGGCCGCCGCCAGTCTGGGCGCGAACCGCTTGCAGGTATTCATGCGCGTTATCTTCCCGGCCATTTTGCCCGCTTTATTAACCGGTTTCGCGCTGGCTTTTGCGCGCGCTTCCGGCGAATACGGCTCGGTGATCTTTATCGCGGGCAACATGCCGATGATCTCAGAAATTACACCCTTGCTTATCGTGACTCAGTTGGAACAGTACGACTATGCCGGCGCCACGGCCATTGCCATGGTGATGCTGCTGGCCTCCTTCGTCATGTTGCTGGCCATCAACCTGCTGCAAGCCTGGACCCGCCGGCGCGGGCTTTCGTCGAGGGGCTGATATGAGCAACGCCGCACACACCCTGCCCCTGGCGCCCGCCCTGCAAAGCCGCATGCAAGCGCCCTCGGCCCTGGACGAGCCCGTCTGGATGCGCCGCCTGCTGATCGTTATCGCCTTGCTGTTCCTGGCGCTGTTCCTGCTGATGCCGCTGGCGTCCGTCTTTGCCGAGGCGTTACGTAAAGGCTGGAGCGCCTACGTGGCCGCCATTGTCGAGCCAGATGCGCTGTCGGCCATAAAGCTCACCCTTCTGACCGCCGCCATCGCCGTTCCCCTGAACCTGGTGTTCGGCATATGCGCGGCCTGGTTCATCGCCAAGTTCGAGTTTCGCGGCAAAAGCGTATTGATCACGCTAATCGACCTGCCTTTTTCCGTGTCGCCGGTGATCTCGGGGCTGATCTTTGTACTGCTGTTCGGTGCACATGGCTGGTTCGGCGCCTGGTTGCTTGAGCACGACATCCGCATCCTGTTTGCCGTGCCCGGCATCGTATTGGCCACCGTCTTCGTCACATTTCCTTTTATCGCCCGTGAACTGATTCCGCTAATGCAATCTCAAGGCTCGGATGAAGAAGAAGCCGCCGTGGTGCTGGGCGCCTCAGGCTGGCAAACCTTCAGGCACGTAACCTTGCCGAACATCAAATGGGGCCTTTTGTACGGCGTGATCTTGTGCAATGCGCGAGCCATGGGTGAGTTCGGGGCGGTATCGGTTGTGTCGGGCCATATACGCGGAGAAACCAACACCATGCCATTGCATGTGGAAATTCTCTACAACGAATACAACTTTTCCGCCGCGTTCGCCGTCGCCTCGCTATTGGCCTTGCTGGCCCTGGCGACGCTGGCGCTCAAAACCTACATTGAATGGCGCGACGCTCGCGCATCCATGCAAGTACAGGAGTCTCGACCATGAGCATCGAAGTCCGCAATATCAAGAAACGCTTTGGCGACTTCGTCGCGCTGGACGATGTATCGTTGAGCTTTCCGCAAGGCGCTCTTACCGCATTACTAGGCCCCTCGGGCTGCGGCAAGACGACGCTTCTGCGCATCATCGCCGGCCTGGCCCAGGCCGACAGCGGCCAAGTGCTGCTCGAGGGCCAGGACGCCTCGCACCAGCACGTTCGCCAGCGCCAGGTGGGCTTCGTGTTCCAGCACTATGCCCTGTTTCGCCATATGTCCGTGTTCGACAACATTGCCTTCGGCCTGCGCATCAAGCCTCGCGGCCAGCGGCCGTCTGCGGCGCAGATTCGCGAACGAGTGCACCACTTGCTCGAGCTGGTGCAGCTTGACTGGCTCGCCGACCATTCTCCTTCGAGCCTGTCGGGGGGCCAGCGACAACGCATCGCCCTGGCCCGGGCTTTGGCTGTCGAGCCCCGCGTGCTGCTGCTGGACGAGCCATTCGGCGCCCTGGACGCCAAGGTTCGCAAGGAGTTGCGTCGCTGGCTGCGCCGCCTGCACGACGAACTGCATGTAACCAGCATCTTTGTCACTCACGACCAGGAGGAAGCGCTCGAGGTCGCGGACCAGGTCGTCGTCATCAACAAGGGGCGGGTCGAGCAGGCGGGACCGCCCGCCGATGTGTACGAAAACCCCGCCAGCCCGTTCGTTTATGGGTTCCTTGGTGACGTCAACCTGTTCGCGGGCCGTGTTCATCAAGGCTTGTTGCATGCGGACGGCGCAACGCTTAAGGCGCCGCAGTACGGGAAGGCGAGCAATCTGCCCGGTGTCGGCTATGTGCGCCCGCACGAACTGGACGTCGCCCCTTACCGCCCCGGCGGCGAAGGCATCGTCGCCCGTCTTGTACATGCAAACGCAATCGGCCCGCTGGCCCAGCTCGAATTCCAGCGCGAAGACTCTGAACAGCTGCTTCAGGCGCTGATTTCCAACGACCTGTACCGCTCGCTTGCCCCCCGCCCCGGCGACCGCCTGTTGCTGACGCCGCGCCGCATGGAGGTTTTTCTGGAGGAGGCGGCCTGATCCGGGTTCATCGCCCGAATGATGACTGTATGATCTGCGTATCAACGGTCTCGGGCATGAAGATATTTTTCAACACCATCGGCTGGATCGCATTGGCGTTGGGCGTCATCGGCATCGCATTGCCGCTGCTGCCGACAACGCCTTTCCTGCTGCTGGCCGCCGCCTGCTTCATGCGAGGCTCTGATCGCATGTATCGCTGGCTTACCCAAAACCGCGTCTTCGGCCGTTACCTGCGCGACTATCAAGAGCAAAGAGGCGTCACGCTGCGCGTCAAGGTCGTCGCCCTTACCGTCATGTGGGCGTCGCTGCTGTACTCCATGTACACCTTGCCGGCGCTACGCTGGCCCCTCGGCCTGATCGGCCTGGGCGTATCCGCCTACCTTACTTTTAGACTCAAGACCCTGCAAAAATCAAGCACGTGCAACCCTGGGCGGCTCAATGACAAGGACCGGAACTGAAGCGTAAGAAAAATATCGTATCATTAGAGCGGTCTATCTTCATCACTTCCCCTCTTAGTCCGCCACAAGCCGAATGTCGTTGATTCTGATCCTCGTTTTGCCGTTTATTGGCAGCCTAATTGCCGTCGCGCTGCCCTCCAACGCGCGCAATGCCGAGGCCTGGCTCTCAGGGATCATTGCACTGGCTTGTGCCGTATTGGTGGGGATGCAGTATCCGCTGGTCTCCCAAGGAGAAGTCGTACAGTACTCGGCCGCCTGGATACCCGGCGCGCTTGCCATCGACTTCAATCTGCGCATGGACGGCTATGCGTGGCTGTTTTGCATGCTCATCACCCTGATGGGCGCGCTCATTGTCTTGTATGCGCGCTACTACCTGTCGCCGCAAGACCCCGTCCCGCGCTTTTTCTCGTTTTTTCTGCTGTTCATGGCTTCCATGCTGGGCGTGGTGTTGGCCGGCAACCTGGTGCAACTGGTCATATTCTGGGAGCTCACCAGCCTGACATCGTTCATGCTGATCGCCTACTGGAACCACCGTCTTGACGCGCGGCGCGGCGCGCGCATGGCGCTTACCGTCACGGGCGGAGGCGGGCTCTGCCTATTGGCCGGCGTGCTCATGCTGGGCCACGTGGTGGGCAGCTACGACCTGGACACCGTACTGGCATCCGGCGACATAGTGCGCGCGCATCCGTGGTACACCACAATCCTGGTTTTGATCGCGCTGGGCGCGCTTACCAAAAGCGCCCAGTTCCCATTCCACTTCTGGTTGCCCAATGCCATGGCGGCGCCCACTCCGGTCTCTGCATACCTGCATTCGGCCACCATGGTGAAGGCCGGGGTATTCCTGCTGGCGCGCTTCTGGCCGGTGCTGGCGGGCACCGATGAATGGTTCTACATCATAGGCGGCGCCGGGCTGTGCACCCTGGTGCTGGGCGCTTACGCCGCCATCTTCCAGCAAGATATGAAAGGGGTGCTGGCCTACTCCACCATCAGCCACCTGGGCTTGATCACGCTGCTTCTTGGGCTGAACAGCTATCTCGGATTGATCGCAGCCATCTTCCACATGATGAATCACGCCACGTTCAAGGCATCGCTTTTCATGGCAGCCGGCATTGTCGACCATGAAACCGGCACGCGTGACATGGCCCGGCTATCGGGGCTTCGAAAGGCCATGCCCATCACCGCCACTTTGGCTGTGGTGTCGGCGGCGTCCATGGCGGGGGTGCCGCTGCTAAACGGCTTTCTGTCCAAAGAGATGTTCTTCGCTGAAACCGTGCTTACCGGCCATGGCCCCTTCATAGAATCGGGCCTGCCCCTGATGGCCGTATTGGCCAGCGCGTTCAGCGTCACCTATTCGCTGCGTTTCATCCTGCAAGTATTTTACGGCCCGCGAGCCACCGACTTGCCCCGCTCGCCGCATGAGCCGCCGCTTTGGATGCTCATGCCCAGCGGGCTGTTGGTGCTCACTTGCCTGGTAGTGGGCATACTGCCCAAATATACCCTTGGCCCCTTGCTTGAATCGGCCGCCTTATCAATCTTGGGCGATGCCACGCCGCATTACGACCTGAAGGTCTGGCACGGCTTCAACCTGCCCCTGGTCATGAGCCTCACAGCGCTGGCCGGCGGCATTCTCTTGATGCATCTGCTGCGCCACCGAAATCACGTCAAGCCGGGGGTCGCCCCGCTGATATACAGGTTTGACGGGCGCCGCAGCTTCGAAATATTGATGGAGGGCGTCGACTCGGTCTCCGCCATGCTGCTGAACTGGCTGTATTCAGCCAAACTGCAGCGGCAGTTGCTGATCGTCATCGTGGGCACTTTTTTCGTCGCCCTTCTTCCGCTTACGCTGGGGGGCTGGTTCGACCCGCTTTTCGTCACGCCCGCCAATTTCTTCTTCCTGACCCTGTGGCTGGCCGGATCCGCCTGTGCCATCGGAGCCGCACGGCAAGCCAAGTTTCACCGCCTGGCCACTCTCGCCCTTTCCGGTGGCGCGGGGCTGGCAACGGCGCTGACCTTTGCGTGGTTTTCGGCTCCTGACCTGGCTCTAACCCAGCTTGCCGTCGAGGTGGTTACCGTGGTGCTGATTCTGCTCGGTTTGCGCTGGCTGCCTCCGCGCATCGAGGCCAACGACGGCAGCGCGCCGCTCAATGCTCGAACAATGGGGCGCCGCGTGCGCGACTTGACCGTGGCCATCGCCGCGGGAGCAGGCATGTCTGCGCTGGCCTACGCGGTGCTTACGCGCCCCGCCAGCCCGGGCATCTCCAACTTTTTCCTGCGCAATGCCCTGCCCGAGGGGCATGGCTCCAACGTGGTGAACGTCATCCTGGTCGATTTTCGCGGTTTCGATACGCTGGGTGAAATCACCGTTCTAGGCATTGTCGCGCTGACGGTGTACGCCTTGCTGCGCCGATTCCGTCCGCCGCCGGAAAGCATCAAGGACGGCCCATTGCGCCGGCAACAAGGGGCCAACAACCCCTCGCTCGATCACCATGACCCCGAGCCCGATCCCGAAGCCGACCTGCCTCGCGGGAACATGCAGGCTCCCGCCGTATTGGCCCGATTGCTGCTGCCCATAGCTGTGCTGGTCTCGCTTTTCTTCCTGCTGCGCGGCCACAACCTGCCCGGCGGCGGCTTTGTCGGAGGCCTGATCATGGCCACTGCAATCATCCTGCAATACATAGTCGGAGGCGTCGTGTGGGTCGAGTCCCGGCAAAGCATACGGCCGCAGAAATGGATCGCACTCGGCCTGTTGGTGGCCGGGGGCGCCGCATTGTCGGCGTGGAGCGTCATGCGGCCCTTCCTTTCGGCATTGGTGTGGGATATTCCTGTACCCGTCATCGGCATGCTGCACCTGTCCAGCGTATTGTTCTTCGACCTGGGCGTTTACATGCTGGTTGTCGGGGCAACTGTGCTGATATTGGTCGCCATGGCCCACCAGTCGCTGCGCTTTCGCCGCAAGGCCCCACAGGCCGACGTGATTCCCGCCGCATCCATTTCAAGTTCCGGAGCAAGCTAGTGGAAATAATTCTGGCTCTAGGCATAGGCGTATTGACCGGATCGGGGGTCTGGCTTGTCCTGCGGCCCCGCACGTTCCAGGTCATCATCGGCTTGTCTCTGTTGGCCTATGCCGTCAATTTATTCATTTTTTCCATGGGCCGCCTGCGCGTCAGCGCGGCGCCCGTCATTGACAAAGTGGGCGAGATCGATCCATCGATGTACACCGACCCCGTACCCCAGGCGCTGGTTCTGACGGCCATCGTGATCGGCTTCGCGACCACGGCGCTGTTCCTTGTCGTGCTGCTGGCTTCGCGCGGCTTTGCGGGCAACGACCACGTTGACGGAAGAGAGGCTGACCTGTGAGCGGTTGGCTGCAACATCTCCCCATGCTGCCCATCGCCACGCCGCTTATGGCGGCCGCAGTACTGGTCCTGCTCAAAGAATCGCGCCGCAAGACACGCCTTGCCTTGTCTTTCGCATCCGTTTTGTTCCAGATTTTTGTGGCCTGCCAATTGCTTTTGCTGACGGCGGGCCAGATGCCCGAGCTATGGCCGCAAAGCATCGCCGTCTATCTGGTGGGCGACTGGCCGGCCCCGTTCGGCATTGTGCTGGTGGCCGATCGGCTCGCTGCGGTCATGCTGCTGTTGTGCGCCATACTAAGCCTGCCCGCCCTCATCTATTCCACCGCGCGCTGGGAGCGGGCCGGCGTGCACTTCCTGCCGCTGTTTCAATTGCTGCTGATGGGCCTGAACGGCGCCTTCCTGACCGGCGACCTGTTCAATCTCTTCGTCTTCTTCGAGGTAATGCTATGCGCGTCGTACGGGCTGATGCTGCACGGCTCGGGAGAAATGCGTGTCTCCGCGGGCCTGCATTACATCGCCACAAATCTGGTTGCATCGTTCCTGCTGCTAATCGGCATCGCACTTATCTACGGCGTCACAGGCACGCTCAACATGGCCGACCTGGCATTGCGGGCCGGCGAGCTTTCGGGGGGTGACCGGCGCCTGTTCGAAGCGGCGGCAGCCATATTAGGAATAGCCTTCCTCATCAAGGCCGCCGCCTGGCCCCTGAACTTCTGGCTGCCAAACGCATACGGCCACGCCTGCGCGCCGGTCGCAGCGATATTTTCCATCATGACCAAAGTGGGCATCTATGCGTTGCTGCGGCTTGGCTCGCTGCTGCTGCCCACCGGGGCGCCGGCGGCCTTCGGCGGAGAATGGATGTTCCCGATGGGGGTTGCAACACTGGTTTTCGGCTCGATAGGCATGCTGGCCACGCAGCAGACCGAGCGCATGATCGGCTATTGCGTCATTATGTCTTCCGGCACCCTGCTGACTGCGCTCGGCATGCCGGGGGTTGCGTTGACCGCGCCCGCCTTGTTCTACCTGCTTACCTCCGTCCTTGCCTTGGGCGCCTTCTACCTGCTGATCGAAATGATTGAACGCACGCGAAGCTTCGGCGCCGACGTACTTGCGGTCAGTCTGGAAGCCTTCGACCTTGACGACCCCGAATCACCCGACCGTTCGGATGACGTAGTCGGCGTGGCGATTCCGGCCGCCATGGCGTTTTTAGGAATGGCTTTTTTCTGCTGCGCTCTGCTTGTGGCCGGGCTGCCGCCGCTGCCGGGCTTTGTGGCCAAGTTTTCGATGTTATCGGCGGCGCTGCAGACATCGGTAACCGACACTCCTTCGCTGGCTGCATGGACGCTGGTGGCCGCCGTGCTTCTGTCTGGGTTTGCCGGCATCATTGCACTGTCCCGCGCGGGCATTCGCTTGTTCTGGAGCTCCGAAGACATCGTCGTTCCGCGCTTGCGTGTCAGCGAAGCCGGTTCGGTAGGCATACTTTTGTTGGCCTGCATAGGCTTGGCAATCTGGGCGGGGCCGGTCATGAAGTTTCTGGAAGGCACCGCTCAATCGCTTGACCGGCCTGCCATCTACGTCGACGCCGTGATGTCCTCTCAGACGGTCCGCCGGCTCGGAGCCACGCCATGAAAAATATTCTTTACTGGCTGCTTCTTCCGGCCGTGCTGCTGATTATGTGGCTGCTGCTGAATAATTCGGTATCGCCCGGATATCTCGTTACCGGCTCGATTCTGGCCTTGCTGTTGGCCTGGGCCGCCATGGCCCTGCGCCCGGTGCGGTCGCGCCCCAAGCACCCGCTGCTTATCTTGAAGCTGATCTGGCGCGTCGCATGCGACATTACGGTTTCGAACTTTGTGGTTGCTCGCCTGATTATTCTGGGCGCCGACTCACACACCCCGGGCTTCATGAAAATTCCGCTTTCCATGCGTGACCCGCACGCGCGCGCGGCGCTATCCTGCATCATCACCTATACGCCCGGCACTGTCTGGGCCGGTTTCTCAGAAGAAACCAACACGCTTACCTTGCACGTTCTTGACCTCAAGGATGAGAACCACTGGGTGGAGCTGGTGCAAAGCCGCTACGAAAGCCTGTTGAAGGAGATATTCGAATGACGACTATTTTGTACTGGGCCGGCACTTACGCCCTGTGCTGCTTCGCCATCGCGCTGGGGTTCGCCACATTCCAGTTATTGCGCGGGCCCACCCCACAAGACCGTGTCCTGGCGCTGGACACCATGTATATCAATGGCATGCTGATTATCCTGGTGCTCGGGGTGCAATATCAGATAGGCCTGTACTTCGACATCGCGGTGATAATCAGCATTTTTGGCTTCGTCAGTTCAACGGCCATGGCCAAGTTTCTCTTGCGCGGAGAGGTAATCGAACCATGAGCGACCTTCCACTTTGGGTAACGATACCAAGCACTTTGCTTCTGCTGCTTAGCGGCACCATAACCCTGATCGGGTCTGCCGGGCTGCTTCGCTTCAGACGTTTCTACTCACGGATGCACGCCGTTACGCTGGGCAACACGATGGGCGTGTGCAGCGTGGTCCTGACCAGTGTATTGGTCGGTTCCACGCTGGCCGAGCGTCCCGTCCTTCACGAGTTTTTGATCATCATGTTCCTGGTCATCGTGTCGCCGGTTACAGCCATTCTCTTGATGCAGGCGGGCCTGCGTCGTGATGCACGCCGACCCGTTTCGGAAGACTGATCAAAACTCCACGCGGACGCCGGCCATGATGCTACGGCCCTGGATGGGCGCCGCCCGCGAAATGAAGGACGCGTGGTTATAAGCCAGCTTGTTCAAAAGATTCGTGCCTCTTAGGTAAAGCAGGTAGTCGGTGCCGGACATCGTCCCCGAATACGATACGCCCGCGCCCAATAAACCATATCCGGCAGTGGCTTCTTCGTAACCGGCAAACCGGTTCTGGCGGAGTACCTGCGTATATTCAAGAAAACTGCTCCAACGGTTCCAATCGAAGTGGGTGCGAGCGCCCACCCGCGCAGCCGGTATTCGCGGAAGGTTGCCGCCGCCATCAGACAGTCTGCCGCGCACATAGTCGCCAAAGACCGACACCGTAAGAAGAGGCGACACTTTGTACGACGCCTGGGCCTCCACCCCGGCGAACGAAGCATCGCCTTGGGTATATTCGATCAGACGAAAATCGTCGTGTTGGTCCAAGGTATTGCCGTAGATGTAGCCGTCTATGCGGCTCAGAAACAAGTTCAGGGAAAAGCGCAGATCACCTTCTGTCTTGCGCACGCCAAGATCCACGGTGCGCGCGGTTTCCTTCTTAAGTTCCGGGTTGCCTATCTCGTAGGTGAGCGTTGCAAAGTGCGGGCCCCGGGCATAAAGCTCTTGCGCGTTGGGCATGCGCTGCGAACGCGACAGCGAAAGAGAAGCGGCGTACCCGGGCACAAAATTCCAGGTGGCGCCTGCGGACAGTGACGTTGCATTGCCTTTATAGGCTTCCAGTGCGGTGCTGTCCGGGTTGACGGTTTGCCATTCATGGCGCGCGCCCAGTTCAAAACGCCAGGCATCCCATTCGTAGCTTTCCAGCACGAACACGCCCGTTGATTCCGTACGCGTCTTGGGAATGAAGTTTTCGGCGCCGCCGAAAGAAGCAAGGTCATATCGCGAAGCCTGCAGGCCGATCACGCCATCCCAGCCGCCAACCGGAAGATGGCGCAACTCTAGCCGTCCGTCGTAGCCGCGATTCGTAAAGGTCGTGCCCAGCTTGCCGTCGTCCCGCTCATCATGCCGGTAATCTGTATAACCCCCGCGAAACTTCAAACCAGAGAACCCCGTAAGCGGATCGCTCAACTCTGCCCTGATATCAATGCGGTCGCTACGCAAATGGGCCGTGGCCGCGTGATCTTCATCGCCGTGATCGTGGTCATGATCATGGTCGTGGTCGTGGTCATGTCCGTGGCCGCCGCAATGCAGGCTCGAACCGTGAGGGTGGCAGCTTTCATACTCATGGCTATGACCGGGCAAGCCGTAATCGTCCTTGCGATATGAATACGCTGCACCTATGTACCCCCGACTACCTACGAACGAGAGCCCGACGCTTCCGGTCGTGCTATCCGAATTGGAATCGGCCACGCGGCTCTGGCTCCAATCGGGCACACGATAATTGTCCGCCCGACGGCGGGCCCCTTCCACCCGGAAGGCGACATTGCCCTCGCCCACCGTCAGGCCGACCGCCCCGGCCCGCTCCTTGGCCGCAGTGGCGCCGAGCACCTCGACCGAACCGCTGAAACCGTCTTCTGGAATCTCGGTGGGAATCTTGTCGTCCAGCACATTGACTACACCGCCGATGGCGCCGCCGCCATACAGCAGTGCAGATGGACCCCGCAAGATTTCCACCCGGCGGGCCAACAGCGTATCGGCCGTCACTACATGGTCGGGCGAAACCCCCGATGCATCGACGATCTCTGAGCCATCACTCATCACCTTCACGCGTGGCGCTGTCTGGCCACGAATGATCGGGCGACTTGCACCGCCGCCAAACGTGTCTGCATGAACGCCGGGTTCGTTCTCGAGCAGCTCGCCCAAAGTACCCCGCCGTTGCATCACCAGGTTCTCACCTTCCAACACACTGGCCGGCGTCACGGGGCTATCGCTATCCAGCGGGTGGGCCGTAATGATGATGGGTGACAGAGTCCCAACCGAAGCCTCCGGAGAAACGACAGCCTGCGCATAAACGGGCTGCATGATCGGCATGAGCAGTGGCAGCGCCAGAGACGGGAAGGTATATCGCATTGAGACTCCTTTGAATGTAATGGCCGGGAACTATTCACCGATGTGCAATGTTATAACATATCAACTTCAAATGGAATAAGTAGACAAGAATTAGGCGCTCCCCGATTGGGTCAACCCGCCCGTCATCACCCGCCCGTCATCAATCCGCCCGTCATCAATTGAGGCGCATCGCGAAGGCACGAAACTTGCTGCATCCGTTACCAAGCATGCCCTCTGCGCTTCCACATTTAGTTACAGGGCGGCACAGGCATTCTTATATACTGGTCTTCAATAATCCCGTTACCAGTCATAGTGGCTGAGTTAGTCTAAGAAGGAGTTCATAATGAAACACCGTTCAGCAGCACAGCGCCGACAGGTCCTGGCCATTTGCGCCTTGAGCGCCGGCCTTTTCTCTGCGGGGGCCTTTGCCGCCAATGGCTCCGGGTCCACCGCCGACATCGAAGCCAAATACCGTCAAGATATCGAACGCTGCAACGCCGGGCAGACTAACCAAGACCTTGCAACGTGCAAACGTGAAGCCGGCGCTGCAATGCAAGAGGCCCGCCGTCAACGTCTGTTAACCCATCGAGACGAATCGGTGCAGTCGAACAACACGGCGCGCTGCCAGGCGCTTCCGGCCGCCGGGCGCGAAGACTGCATGCTGCAGATGTCGCAAGATTCGAACACCACAATACAAGGCAGCGTCGCCGGCGGTGGAATACTGCGCACCACCACAATCACCATCCCCGGCGGCACCGAAACACAAACCAACATCATCACCCCGAACACGGTTGACCCATCTGTGCGCGACCTGCCACGGGCAGGCACAGTGCAATAAAAAAATCCCGCAGCTCAAGACTTGATCATGAGCCGTTACAGGCGTCCCTTGCAGGGGCGGTTTTTTTTCAAAGCTCGATTTGCATGCCCATTTCAACCACACGATTGGGCGGAATCTTGAAGAATCGCGTGCTGCCTGAAGCGTTGCGCGCCATGAAGGCAAACAGGCTTCGGCGCCAGCGCAGGTGCAAGGGAAGTTTTCGCACCACGAGAATGCTCTGGCGGGAAAGATAATACGAGGTCTGCATGGGATCAAGATTAAGTTCAGGATGCTCTTGATCAATCTGCTCCAGCAATTGCGGCACGTTGGGTTCTTGCTTGAAACCCCACATGGCGACCACCTGCCACGCGCCCTGGCCCAGTCTTTCCAAGCGATAGCGCTCGCTACGCGGCACATAGGGCTCGCCTGCGCTCTGCACAGTCAGAAAAACCACCTGTTCATGCAGCACTTTGTTATGTTTCAAATTGTGCAAGAAAGCGGGTGGCACACTGTCGACAATCATGCTCATGAACACCGCCGTACCCGCCACCCGGGTGGGCGGATATTGTTCGAGTCCATGCACGAATTCGCTGAGGGGCGGCTGGCCACTGGCCAAGGTGTCGTGTATGCGCTGACGCCCGAGCCTCCAGGTAATCATCAAGGTGAACAGACAAGCGGCCAACAGCAGCGGCAACCACCCCCCGGCCATGATCTTCAAAACATTGGACGAAAACAGCATAACGTCAAAACATAGAAGCAAGGCGAGTAACGCAAACAGCAGCAGCTTGAGGGACCCATGCGTGCGCGCGGGCAGCACTTTGAACGCTAACAAGGATGTCATGAGCATGGTGCCTGTGACGGCAAAGCCGTATGCGCCCGCCAGCGCCTGTGAAGAGCCTGCCACCGCGATCAGAGCCAGCACGGCCAGACACATGGCGATATTGACGCGCGGCAGGTAGATCTGGCCTTCTTCCCTGGCCGACGTATGCAGAATATTCATGCGTGGCCAGAAACCAAGCTGGATAGCCTGGCGGGTTACCGAGAAACTGCCTGAAATAACCGCTTGCGATGCAATGACAGTAGCCGCCGTGGCCAAGACGACCAAGGGCCAAAGAGCCCAATCGGGCGCCAACAGGAAAAAGGGATTTCTGGCAGCCGAAGGATCGGCAAGCAGCAAGGCCCCTTGCCCAAAATAGCACAACATCAATGAGGGCAGCACCATGCCGAACCATGCGCGGCGAATGGCGGAGCGACCGAAATGCCCCATGTCGGCATACAGCGTCTCGGCTCCGGTCAATGCCAGTACCAAGGCGCCCAGCAAGATGAAGGTGGTCCAGGGCGCTTGCAGCACAAAAGAAAACGCCCAGGCCGGATTAAGCGCGTACAAGATTGCAGGCACCTGGACGATACGCCAACCACCCAGCAGGCCCAGCACAATAAACCATATCAGCATGATCGGCCCGAAGAGCCGCCCCATTACCTCGGTTCCCCGCGACTGCACTGAAAACAAAGCGACGATCAGGGCCATGGACATTGGGATAATCCAGCCATCCAACCTTTGCGAAACCACGCCAAGGCCCTCTACGGCGGAGATTACGGAAATCGCCGGGGTGATGATGCTATCGCCATAGAACAGACAAGCGCCTATCAGGCCCAGCACCACAACCGCCCACCTTCGGCGCCCCGACATGCCGCGTGCGGCAAGCTCCATAAGGGCCAGCGTACCGCCCTCGCCCCGGTTGTCGGCCCGCAGAATCAGGATCACGTACTTGAGGGACACCACAAGCATGAGCATCCAGAACAATAGTGACAACACGCCCAGAATCTGTTCCGGCTGCACCTGAGGCAAGGTCGATAAGGCGGCTCGCACGGTGTATAGGGGGCTGGTGCCGATGTCGCCATAGACAACGCCCAGCGCGCCGACTATCAACCCGGCGCCCGGATGCTTTGCGGTATGCGCCTGAGCGTCGCGATATTTACTCACGATCCAGACTCTGGAAAATGCCCTGGCTCACGCTTATTGCCTGTTCAGATTGGCGCCCATGCGCGGGCCCGGAAACACGATGCTGACACGCGTGCCCTCGATCTGGGGAGTGCTGGCCAGGCTCCACCACGCGCCGTGGCTCTGGGCGATCTCACGGACAATGGCCAAGCCCAGCCCCGAACCCGCTCCGTCGGAATCGGGAGAACGATAGAAAGCGTCGAAGACTCGTTCCTGATCGGCCGGGTCGATGCCGCGGCCATCGTCCTCTACCACCAGTGCCGGCGGCGTAGCATTTACCTGCAAACGGATATTGCGCAGATGCCCGCCGTACCGCAAGGCATTGTCGATGAGGTTGCCAAGAAGCTCGGCCAGCAGCAACGGATCGGCATCCACCCAGATAGGCTCATCAGGGGCAGCCAATTGCAGTCGTACCTGCTGTCTGCGCGCTTGCGGCACCCACTCCGCCCCATTCACCCGCACCCAGTCGGCCAGGTCAAGGCGTTGGAAAGAGTCTTGCGGCCGCGCTGAGGCGTCGGCGCGGGCCAATACCAGCAACTGCTGACCCAGACGGATCATGCGATCGGTTACCGCCTTGATGCGTTCGGCGCGAAGACGCACGTCGTCGGGCAACTCGTTGGACAGCATCAGCTCGCACTCAAGTTTCAAGCCGCTTAGCGGCGTTCGCAATTGATGCGCGGCATGTCCGATGAATCGCTTTTGAGCCTGGACCGAATGATCGAGCCGGCCGAGCAGCTCGTTGATGCGCGCCACCACGGGAACGATCTCGCTGGACAAGCCGGTGGCATCCAGCGGTTGAAGATCGTCCACAGAACGTTCTTTTATGTCGTCGGCAAGCCGGTTGATCGAGCGCAAGCTGGATCGCACCCCGGACACCAGCACCCAGGCAACCAGAAACACCAGCAGAATCTGGCTGAGCAGCATCAGCCAGAATATGTCGCGCAATAACCAGGCTTCCAGATGAATTTTGGTGGTAACCAGCCACGTAACGGCAAGATCGACGGCCACCAGGACGAGCACGGGCGGAAGCAGGCGAAAAATGAGATGCCGGGCCAGCGACCCGCGCGGCACCTTGCGCAACAGCCGCTTTTTGAGAGTTTCTTGTGAAGCAGGGGCTTCGTTACGAGGCGTTTTCGACATCGAGCAGGTAACCGAAACCGCGCACCGTTTGGATCGAGGCGCCGCTGCCTTCGAGTCGCTTGCGTAGCCGGTACACATACACCTCGACCGCATTCTCGCTGAAATCGGCGTCCCATGCCGATAGCGAATTGACGATCTGGCGTTTGGTGACCACCCTGCCGACACGCCCCATCAGCATCTCGAGCACAGACAGCTCACGCACCGAAAGCGCCACCCGGCGTCCCGCCGCCCGCACTTCGCGGTTGACCGTGTCAAATACCAAAGGCCCCGCCTCGAGCATAGGCTGGGCCTGGCCGGTGCGCCTGCGTGCGAAGGCCCGAACCCGCGCAGCAAGCTCGGCCAGTTCGAACGGTTTGGTGACGTAGTCGTCGGCGCCGGCGTCCAGGCCCGCCACCCGATCTTCGAGCCCGTCGCGGGCGGTGAGAATGAGCACGGGCACCTGCTCGCCGTCTCGGCGAAGCCGTCGCAAGACATCCAGGCCGCTCAGGCCCGGCAGGTTAAGGTCAAGCAACAACAGATCGTAGGACTGCGCCGCCACCGCGCCAGGGACGTGCTCACCATCTTTGAGCCAATCGACCGCATAACCCTGGCCGGCGAGAAATTCCTGCAAGGCCGGCCCCAGGGTAACGTCGTCTTCAATAACTAGAACTCGCATGCTGTGATTCTATATGGAACAGCGGCGCGGCGGCGCTTGGCGGGCGGTTTTTCCGATTCAGCTTACAACCCTGACGAAAAGCTGTCAGCCCCCAGCGGCCGGAGCAGCGGAAGACCCGGCGCCGGAAGAGGCACCGGCGGGTGCGCCCGGGGCAGGCGTTACCGCCTCGGCCGCCGCGGGGGACGAACCTGCCGGCCCGCCGCCCTGGCCTGTCGATGCGGCGCCGGCCTGCGCGCCGCCGCCATCTCCGGGCCGGGTGACGAAACCCACCCGCTTCAGCCCTGATGCACGAGCACTGCCCATGATTTCGGCAAGCACCTCGTAGCGGGTGTCAAGGTCGGCCCGGATGCGCAGTTGCGGCTGCGGCTCTTGGGACGCTTCTTGTTTCAGGCGGGGGGTTAGCTCTTCAAGCAGCACCGGTTGTTCGTTCCAGAATAACTGGCCCACCTCGTTGACTGCTAGGTCGATGACCACGGGTTCTTGCTCGACCGGCTCGGCCGACACCTGCGGGACGTTGATCTTGATGGAATGACTAAGCAGCGGCGCGGTAATGATGAAAATCACCAATAGCACCAGCATCACGTCAATAAGCGGCACCATATTGATTTCGGACATCGTCTGGCCGCCGTTTTTACTATCGAAGCTGCCGAAAGCCATGATTATTCACCTTTGCGGGCGACAGTCGCCACGGGCAAGCCGCGCACCTTGCCTCGGTTCTCGACCACTTGCTGGCCGGTCGACAGGAATGTGAACAGGTCATGCGCGAACGCGTCCAGGCGCGACAGATAAACGCGGTTGCTGCGCACGAAAGCGTTGTATGCCAAAACAGCTGGAATGGCCACCGCCAAACCAAGCCCGGTCATGATCAGCGCTTCGCCGACTGGGCCGGCGATGCGGTTGATGGTCACGCCGTCAGACAGGCCGATACCGATGAGCGCGTGGTAAACGCCCCATACCGTGCCGAACAGGCCGACGAACGGGGCCGTGGAGCCTATGGACGCCAGCACCGTGAGGCCGTTTTCGAGCTTGGCGGTCTCTTCATCGATAACCTTGCGAATGATGCGGGTGACAAATGCGCCGGTCGAGCCTTTTTCTTCGAGCTTCATGGCGCCATACTTTACGTGATGGTTGCGCGCGTGGATGGCGTGCGCCGCCACATGGGCGAACGGCTCGGAGGCGCCATGGGTGTTGATCTCGTTCTCTACCTCTTCAAGCGAACTGGCCGCCCAGAACTGGTTCAGGAATCGGGTGGAATGCCGGCCTATGCGCCAATTGGTAAACCATTTCACAAAAATAAGATACCAGCTTACCAACGACATCAGGATCAAGATGACGAACAGGCTCTTTCCTATCATGTCGCTTTGGGCGACAAAATGCAGAATTCCGCCTTCGGCCAGTTGCTGCACCGTCGTGTCCAGCAAAGGTGGCGCGCTGGTGGCGGCCCCGGCTGCCGTGTCCGCGAGCGATGAAGCGGCATCCGTAAACTGCAAGGCACCGGAACTTGCCGCGTCAACGCCTGATGCCGCGGCATCGACGCCCGACAACGTTGCATCAGCACTTGACGCAGCGGCGCCCATACTTGATGTAGCCGCACCAGCGCTTGCCGAGGCAGCATCGGCCGCAACCGAGCTTGCAGGCGCCGCCGACGAGCTCTCGTTCGTAGCGGACAGCGCACCACTAGCCGTGCTCTCGGCCGCTCCGGAGGCTTGCGCCAATACGTGCAGTGCGCCTTGTAGGATGTTGAACATGCTGGTTCCTAAATTACGAAGTCAAATGGAATATCGGCCAGGGCGGGATACGCGACGCCGTTCTCGGTGTATGGCCTGAATTTGGCCGTACGGGCCGCGCGCAATGCGGATTGGTCCAGGCGATCGTAGCCTGATGAAGACCGCACGGACGCATTGACTACCGAACCTTGCGGTGAGATCAACACCCGCACCACGACCCGGCCCTTTTCACCGCGCCGCAGCGAAGCGCGCGGGTATTCCGGACTGGGGCGACTGCCAAGGTAGTCAACGGTGCTGATGTGGCGCGGCTTATTGTCTGGAACAGGCGTGGGCGCCTTGGGTGTCGCCACCGTTTGTGCCGCGCCGCTGGGCGGAGCGACAGGCTTGGGGGGCGCCTCGACCGGCTTGGGGGCCGGCTTTGGTTTGGGCTTGGGTTTTGGCTTGGGCGGAGGTGGGGGCGGAGGCTCGGGCGGAGTAATGGCCTCGGGCTCGGGCTCGGGTTCCGGCTCAAGTTCGGGTTCCGGCTCAGGTTCCGGCTCGAGTTCCGGTTCCGGCTCCGGTTCGAGCTCAGGCTCAGGTTCCGGTTCAGGCTCGGGTTCGGGTTCAGGCTCGGGTTCGGGTTCAGGCTCGGGTTGCGGCTCGATAACCGGCTCTGTTTCAGGCGCCGTATCGACAATGTCGGGGCCAATCTCGACAAACTGGATTTCCAACGATTCCGGCAGGGACAGCTCGGTCTTTTCCGGAGCCGCCAAAATAGCGCCTAGCACGCCAAAATGCAGTCCCGCAACGCATGTGGCAGCAACAGCTTTGGTCAGCGCAGGACGAGGGACGGGCTCAACACGGGTACGGGACATGAAGTGCAACAAAAAAAGGCGCCCGTAGGCAGAAACTCTAGGCAGGAAAGCACGATATCAGAAATGCGAACTATTCGCAATATATTATAGTGTGTTGACCGTCTTTTTATAACTGCCCGCCTTGCGAGCCCATCATGTTGGCTATTTGCTTGGCAACGCCTTGCGCGTCGGTAGAACGGCTACATCGTCAGACTGCTGAGGCCGCGCATCATGGAACGCAGATGTGCATGCAGCGAACCGAATTGCCCTTCGTCAAACTCTGCCAACAAGGCCTTTTCCACGGGTACAACGGCGGCGTCGCACTGCTTGAGCAGTGTCTTGCCCTTGGCGGTTAGACGTATATGAATGATGCGCCCGTGCGAAGCCGCGGATTCACGTTCGATCCAGCCGCGCGCCTGCATCACCTTGACCATTTCGTTGGCCGACTGCGGCGACACCATGGAACGCTCGGCCAACTGCGCGTTTGACAACTGACCGTGGTTATCGAGTACAGACAAGGCTGTGTATTGCGCCGCAGTGACATCCCAGGGAGCAAGTGCATCGCGAATACGGCGATTCAACACGTGATCCAGCCTGCCTATGAGGTACGCAATGCCGTTGGGGCGCTCAGGCCAGGTATGGGTAAATTGAGGGTTTTTCTGGATCATAAATGGGCTTGCCAGCAAGAATCTCACCGTGTAGTATAAGCTTAATATCAGGTTACTTGATATTAATTTTGTGAATTATCTGGAATCGACAAAGCATCATGGCGGAGACGACATCGCGTTATCGCAGCGTGGCCTTGGGCCCCAAAAAAATCGAGGTCGAAACGCGCGACAACGGTTATACCTACGTAAGGTCACCAGAGCAACTGGGCGACTACCCCGACCGCATTACGGACAAGCTTCTGTACTGGGCGGAAAAAACCCCTGATCGCACCTATATCGCCCAACGCGAACCCGGCCATGGGCCCTGGCGGCGCATCAGCTATGCCGAGGCCTTGCAGGCCGCCCGCCAAATCGGACAAGCCTTGCTTGATCGCGGGCTTAGTGTTGATCGGCCGGTAGCCATACTGTCGGGCAACGATATCGAACAGGCCCTGCTTGCCTTGGGCTGCCAGTTCGCCGGCGTGCCCTATTCCCCCATTTCACCGGCGTATTCCCTCGTCTCAAAAGACTACGAGAAACTGCGTCACGTCCTTGAAGTCGTTACGCCGGGCCTTGTTTTCGTTTCCGAGGCCCAGCTCTACGCCGACGCCATCCGGGCCGCCATCGCCGCGGATATAGAGCTGGTCAGCACCCAGCCGGCCGACATCAGTCGCTCAGTCACGCTTTTTCGCGACCTTCTGGCCACGCCCGCCACACCGGCTATCGATGCCGCGCAACAGGCAACCGGGCCAGACACCATCGTCAAGTTTCTGTTCACCTCGGGCTCCACCAGCTTGCCCAAGGCGGTCATCAACACGCAGCGCATGATCTGCAGCAACCTCAAAATGATGGTCTCGGCCTGGCCTTTCCTTACCGAAGAGCCTCCCATCCTTATCGACTGGCTGCCCTGGAATCACACATTCGGCGGCAATCACAACTTGGGCATGGTGCTGTATAACGGCGGCACGCTATACATCGATGAAGGCAAACCCACCGATCAGGGCATTGAGACCACCTTGCGCAACCTGCGCGAAATCGCGCCTACCGTGTATTTCAACGTACCCATAGGCTGGGAGAAAATCGCCAACGCCCTCGAAACCGACGAGGCGCTGCGTGCCAATTACTACAGCCGCATCCAGATGCAATTCTATTCGGGCGCGGCCCTGGCCCAGCCGGTCTGGGACAAGCTCCACGCCACGGCGGAAGTAGCCGTCGGCGAGCGCATCGTCATGACCACCGGCCTGGGCATGACCGAAACAGCACCGTCCGCCATGTTCGTACTTGACGAACGCGCACTGGCCGGCCAGATCGGACATCCGCTGCCCGGCATGGAGTTCAAGCTCGTTCCCAACGACGATAAAACCGAAGTGCGCTACTCGGGCCCGAACGTCACCCCGGGCTATTGGCGCGACCCTGTCAAAACCGCCGAAGTCTTCGACGACGAGGGGTTCTTCTGCTCGGGCGACGCAGTCAAGTGGCTCGACCCCAAAGACCCGGGCCAGGGTTTCGTCTTCGACGGCCGGGTCGCTGAAGACTTCAAGCTCGACACCGGCACATGGGTCAATGTAGGCCCCTTGCGGGCGCAGGTGGCTCGCGAAGGTGCTCCATATTTACAGGATTCGGTCATTACCGGCCACAACCGCCGTGAACTGGGCATATTGATCGTGCCCAACCTTGCCCTGTGCCGCACGCTATCAGGCCTGCCGGCCGGTGCGGATGAACAGGCCGTGCTGTCCAGCGCGCCGGTGCGTGATTTCTTCCAGCAACTGGTTACTCGTCTTTCCGGACAAGGCACGGGCAGCGCCACCCGCATCATGCGGGGGCTGGTGCTTGTCGAACCGCCATCGCTGGATCGCGGAGAAATCACCGACAAAGGCTCCATCAACCAACGCGCCGTGCTCACCCATCGCGCCGCCCTTGTCGATGCCCTGTACCAAGAAAATAATCCCCACGTACTTAAACCGTAAATTACAAGCCCCATTTTCAACTCGACACCACAATGCGGCAAACTCGCCCGCAACATCAGCAAGGAGACATTCTTATGAAACATAAAAACATCATGCGCGCGACACTCTTGGCCGCCTCGCTTAGCCTGGGTTTCATGGCCCCCGCACAGGCCGACATCAAAATCGGCGTTGTCCTGTCGCTAACCGGCCCGGCCTCCGGCCTTGGCATTCCCGTCAACACCGGCTTTGAGCTTTGGCCTGACACCGTGGGCGGCGAAAAGGTCACGTTCATCACGCTCGACGATGCCAGCGATCCGGCTCGGGCCCAAAGAAACGTCCAAAGACTCATCTCTGAAGACAAGGTCGACGTCATCATCGGATCCAGCACCACCACGCCGGCCATCGCCATGGGCGAAGCCGCCGCCGAAGGCCAAACCGTGCAGTTGGCGGCAGCACCCGCCGAATTCCCCGAGGGCAAGGGCACCTGGACTTTCCGTCTGCCCCAGTCGACCGCCGTCATGGCGGGCGGTGTCATCGAGCACATGAAAAAACACGGCGTCAAAAACTTCGCCTTCATTGGCTACGGCGACGCCTATGGTGAAAGCTGGCTTAAAGACCTTACCGCCCTGGCCAAGGAAGCCGGCATCGAAATCACCACAGCCGAGCGCTACGCCCGTGCCGACACTAGTGTCACTGCACAGGCCATCAAAGCAATCGGCACTAAGCCCGACGCCATCCTTATCGTTGCCTCCGGCAGCGGCGCAGCCATGCCTCACACCACAGTGGTTGACCGCGGCTACAAAGGCAAAATCTACCAGACCCACAGCGCCGCCTCGCGCGACCTGATCCGTCTGGGCGGCAAGGCCGTCGAAGGCTCCTTCGTAGTATCCGGCCTGGCGGTTCTTCCCGAAGGTCTGCCCGAGACCCACCCCTCGAAGAAAATCGCCACCGATTTCGTCAACGCCTACGAAGAAAAATTTGGCGAAGGCTCACGTAATCAATTTTCCGCACACGCCTATGACGCTTACCTGATCCTCGACAAGGTGGTTCCGGTCGCGCTCGAACAAGGCAAGCCGGGCACGCAGGAATTCCGCACCGCGCTTAAAGACGCCTTGGAAAACTACGGCAGCATTCCCATCACCCAGGGCCTGATCACCTACACCAAAGACGATCACTTTGGTTTTGACAACCAGGCTCAAATGATGCTTACCATCAAGGATGGCGCCTTCGCAGCGGCCGACTGATAGTAGCTAGGCGTTTCTCTACCACACAGGGCCCGCAAGTCGGGCCCTGTGTGTTTCTGTGTGGAATACGGATTGCTGGCCATGCCGTCGAAGAAGATGGACACTAGGGCTTATAGGCAGCCGACTCAACCCGAATCGCCACGCCGCCTCAGGGGCTGCGGCGACAAATTCAGGAGCACACCATGATTACGGATACGCAAGGGTTATCCACGGAAGATGTCCGCAAATACTTTCAGCGCATCTGTGAAGAGGCCGAGGGGCTGATGCGCGACTACGACCCCCGAATGATTCTCGAATGGACGGACACGAACCTCATCGACGGGGCCTGCTTCCAGGTAGATGTGCGCATACAGAAAGATGGCGCCCACACCGGCAGCATCGCCATGACGCTCGCAAAGGAAGACATCATGCAGTTGGGCGGGATTTTCGGTGCGGCAGTCGGCAAGGGCGCCATCGCCGATTACTCGCTGAACATGAACCTGCGAGAAGTCGTCACCCATGGCAAGGATGCCGCCACGGCCAAGGTAACCTGGCGCGAGCACGTCGTAATGCAGGCAGCGGCCTCCGAGGGTGAGGAAAGCACCGAAGCGCGCGGGCGCTTTACGATCGAGGCTGAGGCTGATTGCGTGCACCTGGTGGTGCGCGACGAAGGCCGTCTTGCCCTTGGCATGGCCTTATGCTCGGGTACGGCTCGCCTTAGTGTCTCGGATTGATCCGCGATGGTGACAAGCGCGCTCCAGCATAGAAAAAGGGCTTACATGAAAACACGTAAGCCCTTGATTTCGTTAGCAATCTGGTGGTGGGTGCTACAGGGGTCGAACCTGTGACCTACGCCTTGTAAGGGTTTAT
>NZ_JBIQLE010000023.1:0-52339 GCF_044464525.1 Pusillimonas sp. | reverse complement strand
GTGGGCCAGCGGTCTTAGGAAGACAATAGGTCCGATCAATTCCTTGGGCTTTCCAACTTCCATGCAAGGGTTTTCCCGCGCAGCTTCTTCGGAACGTGCTACAACAAACATTGCATGCGCAGTCAATATTGATCTGGGCCGCAAGCCCGGATCAATCCACCCAATTGGAGAAAGCAATATGACGATCAAAGAAGGCGACCGCATTCCGAACGGCACGCTGGCCGAGTACGTGCAGGTCGAGACCGAGGCCTGCGGCCTGGGACCGAACCCATTCAATGTGGCCGAGCAAGCCAAGGGCAAGACCGTGGCGCTGTTCGCAGTGCCGGGTGCGTTTACGCCCACGTGCTCCGAGCAGCATTTACCCGGCTATCTCGAGGCGGCCGAACAACTCAAGTCCAAAGGCGTGGACGAGATCTGGTGCGTGGCGGTCAACGACCCTTTCGTGATGGGGGCCTGGGGCAAGAGCCTTAACGTAGACGGCCGTGTCCGCATGCTGGGCGATGGCAGCGGAACCTGGACCAAGGCGCTGGGTCTCGAGCTCGACCTTACCGACAAAGGTCTGGGCGTGCGCTCGCAGCGTTATTCTGCATTGTTGCGCGATGGCGTGGTCGAGAAACTTAATCTTGAGAACGGACCGGGTCTTGGCGTCAGCGATGCCCAGACACTGCTTAAGCAGCTCTGATCAGGTCGTTTCATAGCCTGCGTCCCGCTGGATGCATGCCTTCGGGAACGGCGGTTGCCGATGCCGAGAATGCAATGCCTTGCGCCGCCGCCTAACTGCGGCCGGCGTGGCCATGCGGGGCGGAACACTTTTACTTTGATCTGCCGTCCGGTGCACACCGGACGGCAGTGCTATTTATGCTGACGAACGTTGCATCTTTTTTTTCGTTGTACCTGGCAACCCTGGTCATGTTGCTGGGTGTCGGCCTGTTCAACACTTTCTTGAGCCTTTGGCTTACCGCCGCCTCGGTTTCCGAGTTCTGGGTGGGCGCGCAGATTGCCGCCTATTACTTTGGCTTGGTGGCAGGCGCCCGGGTGGGCCATAAACTCATCATCCACTTCGGCCACATACGCGCCTATTCGGTTGGCGCTGCAGTTGTGACTGTGGCGCTGCTTACCATGGCCCTGATCGACAACTTGTGGGTCTGGCTGGCATTGCGGTTTCTGGTGGGGCTGGCCATGGTTGCCCAGCTTATGGTGGTGGAAAGCTGGCTCAACGAACAAGCCGAGAACGAGATGCGGGGCAGCATCTTTGCGTTGTACATGGTTTTTTCGGGGCTTGGCACCGTGCTGGGGCAGCTGGCTCTGGCCATGTTTCCGGAACTGGATTACAAGCCCATTGTTTTTGCGGCTATCTGTTCCGTGCTGTGCTTGTTACCGGTAGCCCTCACACGACGTCTGCACCCGGCCATGCAAGTGCCGGTACCCATCAAGCCCCGCTATTATCTTTCTCTGGTTCCCATGTCGCTGGCCACGGTCTTCATCAGCGGCCTGCTTACCGGCGCCTTCTATGGCCTGGGGCCCGTCTTTGCGGTAAAGCAGGGGCTGGATAACAACCAGGCTGCCCTTTTCGTGGCGGCCGCCGTCGCCGCCGGCCTGTTGGCGCAAGGCCCGCTGGGCTGGCTTGCCGACCGAGTGAACCGGGCCGGGCTCATACGCATCAACGCATTCCTGCTGCTGCTGGTGGGCATCCCCTTGTGGGGCTGGGGGCAACTGCCTTATTGGGCTTTGTTGCTGGTATCCGCTGCATTCGGAATCTTGCAATTCACACTTTATCCAATAGGCGTGGCCTTCGCCAATGACCATATTGAGCCCGAGCGTCGCGTTGGTCTTAGCGCCATCGTACTCATGGCTTATGGATTGGGCGCCTGCCTGGGCCCCTTGGCCGCGGGGGTGCTGATGCGCGACATCGGCACCGATACTTTTTTCATGTTCGTGTCGGCCTGTGCAGCCGTGCTGGTGCTATACGTGAGGCCGCAGCAGGTTAAGGGCGATCACCTTAGTGCCGACGCACCGACCCAGTTCGTGCCCATGTCCGAAGTGCAAGCCACCCCGGTGGTGGCCGCGCTTGATCCGCGCGTCGACGTCGAAAGCGATATCTCGGGCGAGCCATTGCCCGAAGAGATGCCGGAGGAAGCACCTGGCGAGGTGCGGGATGAAATGCTCGATGAGATATCTGCCGAGGTGTCTGCGGAGGACTCTTCCGAGGTATCTGTAGAGTCGCAGACCGGGTGGCAGCCCGATCCCCCGGCAGAACGCTGAGGCGTTTTTTGCCTGAGTTTGGGTTGCGCGCCCCCAAGTAGTGTTGCGGTCTCACCATCGTTTTTGGCTCTTTGCGGGCTCGGCCGGGCTTGGCTTAACGAGGAAGCAGCAAGCCGATCGCGATGACGGCCAGAACCAGGCCCATCACCTTGGTTCTAGGCAGGCTTTCCTTGAACATCCACGCGCCGACCAGGGTGCCCAGGCCGATCACGCCGATGTTCATCGCGGCGAAGACCAATGTGGGGTTGTCGGGATATTGCTGATGGGCGCGCAGGTAGAAATAGATGTTGCTGAAGTTCAAGGCGCCTAATAGAACGCCCGCCGCCATGCTGCGCGCATGCCACCGCGTGCGGCGGGCGAGCAGCCACAACCCCATGATCAACCCGGCCAACACAAAAGACACGAACAGGCTGCTCGAAAAGTTCATGGCGCTGCGCGCCATTTGCTTGAACAGGACGTCTATGGTGCCGTATCCCGCCCATACACACAGAAGAAGGGCCAGGGTGGCGGCTGCAGTAGAAGTGAATGAGCCGGCGGCTGGCGCATTCGTTGTTGGCCTGTCGCGGGGCTGCCATAGCAGGCAGGCAAGAGCTGCCAAGGCGACAGCCATGCCGGCCAGCTTGGCTGCGCCGGCCGACTCGCCAAAAAGCAAGAAGGCGGCGGCCAATGGAATAAGCAAGGACAAGCGTTGTGCGGCGTCGCTAACCACGATGCCCGCATGGCGCACTGCGCCGGCCATGGCCACGAAGATGCTTGGCAGCAGCACGCCCAAGGCAAGCAGCACCCACCACGGGGTGTCCGGCGCCAGCACCTGAGCCGGCACAGGACGCAATAGAACCAGGCACAGCAAGGCCGCTACAGGATAGTTGACAGCGATCGCCTGGTCGACCTCGACGGCGTGCCGCCGGGCGATCTTGAGCAGCACGGAAACAGCGACGCTGGCGGCGACGCTCGCCGCTAGGTTGAGCATGGAAAACGCTTCCGGCGCATGGGAAGCTTTAAGCTCAGGCTCGGCTTGCCGCTACGTGCTCGGGTTCGGTTGAGTTGTGTGCGCCGTGGTCTGCCGCTTGGTGCATTTCATCTGATCCATGCGCAGAGTGGCCGGCCTCGCGCAGGCCCAGCCTGTCGAACAGGGCCAGATCTTGCATGTATTGCGGGTTGCCGGTGGTAAGCAGTTTTTCGCCGTAGAAGATAGAGTTGGCCCCGGCGGCAAAACAGAGGGCCTGCATGGTCTCACTCATGGCTTCGCGCCCGGCCGAAAGACGAACCACCGCCTTGGGCATGGTGATGCGGGCCACGGCGACGGTGCGGATGAACTCGAACGGGTCCAGGTCGGGCGTATCGTACAGTGGCGTGCCTTCAACCTTGACAAGGTTGTTGACCGGCACCGAGTCGGGATAGGGGTTCATGTTGGCAAGCTGCGATACAAGCCCCGCGCGCTCGCGGCGCGATTCGCCAAGCCCGACGATGCCGCCGCAGCAAACATTGATACCGGCTTCGCGCACGCGCTCGAGTGTGTCGAGTCGATCTTGATAGGTGCGTGTGGAAATGATCTGGCCGTAGAACTCGGGCGAGGTGTCGAGGTTGTGGTTGTAGTAATCGAGCCCCGCATCGCGAAGCTGTTCGGCCTGCCCCTCTTTGAGCATGCCAAGCGTCACGCAGGTTTCAAGGCCCATCGCCTTTACCGCGCTGACCATCTGGGCCACATCGTCGATCTGGCGCGCTGTGGGGGAACGCCAGGCGGCGCCCATGCAGAAGCGTTGTGCGCCGCCCGCTTTGGCTTGCCTGGCGGCCTCCAGTACTTCAGCCAGCGGCATCAGCTTTTCTTGTTCGACCTCGGTTTCGTAACGGGACGATTGAGGGCAGTAGGAGCAGTCTTCCGGGCATCCGCCCGTTTTGATCGACAGGAGGCTGGAAAGCTGCACCGCGTTGGGCTCGTGATGTTCGCGATGGACCGTTTGCGCCTGAAACAACAGATCGAGAAAGGGCAGTTCGTAAAGTGCGACGATCTGGTCGATTGTCCAACGCGCGGGCGCGTTGTCTTTATTGCGACGGACTTCTAGCGTTGTAATGGCGGACATGGAACCTGACGTTGAAAAAGAGGGTGCTTGCGAATATGCCGGCATGGCCTGAACCTTTGGAGTCAAGCCATTTGCAGTGCCGGCAATGGTTCTGTCAATAGTATGATTCGCGTGGGAATTCAGCAAATGGGAAGGCGTATGCAATATCGCATAAGAAGACGCTAAATGCTTTCAAAACACATCAATTACATGCAATTGTTCAATAAACAGGGTGTCGACGTTGAGCGAGGCTGCTTGCTGGAATTTTGTTTCTAAAGGTAATTTCTATAGGCCGGCAGTTGAGGGAATTGCGCCGCCAGGCACTTCGACGCCATACCATTTTCCTAGGGCAACGGCTTGAGAAACGGTGCCATGGACCAGTTTTCGTCCTTCGTGCACGGCTTGCGAATGCGAGCGCGACAGGCTTTCGAACAGGGACCATGTCAGATATAGCCCGCGTAGCGGGCTCCAGCTTATATCGGCCATGTCGTGTTCGTACAAGGCGCTGGCCGGCACGATTGTCAGGCCCAGGCCTTCGCGCGCCAGATCAAGGCACAAGGCCAAAGTATCGGTTTCGATTGCGATATTGAAATGCATGCCCTTACGCTTGAGCATATGTTCGATCTGCGAAGTGATGGCATTGGGTCGGCCCGGAAGGATAAGCTTGGCTCCGTTAATTCGCGATATGGGTGTGGATTCACTGGGGTCGAGATTTTCAGGGGTGCCGCCCAGCACGATTAACGGTTCGCGCACCAGTGGCGTTTGTGCGTATCCGGTTGGCGGAGCAGGGTCGAAAGGAATAATGCATAGATCGAGCACGCCGGCCAGCAGGTAGTCTCGAAGTATGTTGCTGACGCCCTCATGGACGCGCAGCTTGATTTCGGGGTGCTGACTCAAAAGCGTGCCGACGAAGGGTGACGTAAACGCTTTTTGCCAGGAAGTGGGCGCACCAATGGATAGCTGGCCGGTGGCCATTTCGCCGACCTGGTCCTTTAGCATGGCGAATTGCCTTAGCAGCGGCCGGCTACGGTCGGCCAGCAGCTTGCCCGCCTCGGTTAGGCTGACTCCGCCCTGGCTGCGTACGAACAAGGCTGCGCCCATTATTTTTTCGAGCGCCGCGATATGGCGCGACAACGTGGGCTGTGACAGGTTGAGATCGAGGGCTGCTTTGTTGATGCTGCCCAGTTCGGCGACCCGCAACATGTATTCGAGCAGGCGTGTATGCATAGTTCGAGGGTGGCTGGCGGACGATCAGAAAACGGTCGGTATCCGCCCGGCATGCAGTGGGTTAACCGGAATTCGAATAACGACTATATCACCCAAGCATTATTTTGATAACTGCGGCTTGCACTACTATTGCAGGTAAGGCGCAGCTAGCGGTGGAAGACCGTGTTTCTACACCTCTGCGCGGGCGATCGCAGTCAAGGAGAGTTTATGAAGATCAGAATCGTAGGGGCCGGCCCAGCCGGACTCTATTTTGCCGCTTTGATGAAACAGCATGATCCCTCGCATGACATCGTTGTTTACGAGCGCAATCCGCGCGATGCCACCTGGGGCTTCGGTGTGGTGTTTTCCGACCGCGCGCTGGAGTTTCTCAAGGGCGACGACGAGCAGCTTTACCATTACCTCACGCCGCACCTCGAAAACTGGCCCGAGATCACCATTGTTCACAACGACACGCGCATTCCAATCGCGGGCAACGGCTTTGCATCCATTGGCCGGCTCGAGCTGCTGACACTGTTGTACGAATATGTCGAGAAACTGGGCGTCGAGATTCGGTTCGAAACCGAGGTTGCCGGCTTCGATGACCTTGGCCAAGCCGACTTGGTGGTGGGAGCCAATGGGGTGTCGTCGTGGCTACGAGCCCAGAACGAAGACAAACTGGGCGCCACCACTGATTGGCGTCCCAACAAGTTCATCTGGTACGGTACCAGCAAGGCTTTCAACAGCCTGACTCTTACCTTTCGAGAGACCGGCAAGGGCGTGTTTTGCGCCCACCATTACCGTTATCGGCCCGACATGAGTACTTTTCTTGTAGAGGTCGAGGAAGACACCTGGCGGCGGGCGGGTTTCGAGTCCATGAGCCCCGAAGACACCATCGCCTATTGCGAGCGTGTTTTCGCCAAAGATCTTGACGGCCATCCCATCGTCAGCAACTTTTCGCACTGGCGCAATTTCCCGGTTATCTGGACCGAGAACTGGGGCTTCGACAACGTCGTGCTATTGGGCGATGCATTGCGCACAGCGCATTTTTCCATCGGCTCGGGTACCCGCCTGGCCATGGAAGACGCGGTGGCCCTGTTCAAGGCGTTCAAAGAAAAGGGCGATGACGTGGCGGCGGCCCGCGAGCGCTTTCGCCAGATGCGCCTGCCCCCCATGCGAAAAATCTGGGAAGCCGCCAACGCCAGCATAGAATGGTACGAAAAAATGGATGAGCTGGTTCCGTCTTTGAGTCCGGTAGAATTTGCCTACAGCTACATGACTCGTACAGGCCGTGTTTCCCACGAGGACATGCGCCGCATCGATCCCGAACTGGCGTCCGCCTACGAGCGGTTGAAGTCGGGTACCTGAAATCTGAATAGCACGTATAGCATTTGCGCAGTATTCAATTAACCGAACAGCCGATACGATGCTGAAAATATCGGCCCGGAGCATCAGGAGACAATTCAATGAGCAAGCGTAAAGTCATTATCACGGTCGCCCCCACCGGCGGCATGGCCAGCAAAAAGCAGAACCCCAACCTGCCTACCCAGCCGAAGGAAATCGCCGAAGACGTCCTGCGTTGCTATAACGCCGGCGCCAGCGTCGTGGCCCTGCATGCGCGCCGCGCCAGCGATGACGAGGCCACCTGCGACCCGGCGGTCTATGGCGAGATGAACGCCCTGATCCGCGACAAATGCGACATCGTGCTTAACAACTCGACAGGCGGCGGGATCAACGGCGATATGATCCACCAGTTGAACAACGGCTTGTGGGAGATCAAATTCGAAGAGCGCCTAAAAGGCATGGAAGCGCCCGGCGCCGAAATGTGCACGCTCGACGCCCAAACTATTTGCGCCAGCTTTGGCGACAAGGAAATCCTTGTTCCCACCACACCTACCCGCATCAAGGAACTGGCCGAAAAAATGATGGCGCGGGGCATCAAGCCCGAATGGGAAGTCTTCAGCCTCGAAGACATTGTCCAGGACGTGGCCAGAGCCATCAAGACCGGCCTGGACAAGGCGCCGTACTTCATCAACATTGTCATAGGCGTGAACGCCTTCCAGGGCGCGCTGCCCTACACACCTCGCATTTTGCAGATGATGGTCGACCACCTGCCGGCCGATTCTTTGTTCAACGTCAGCGGCATCGGGCCCGCGCAACTACCGGCCACCGTACAGGGTATTGTGCTGGGCGGACACGCCCGCACGGGTCTGGAAGACAACCTGTATTACGAGCACGGTGTGCTGGCCACCAACGTGCAATTGGTCGAGCGCCTGGTGCGCATCGTGCGCGAATTGGGACACGAGCCCGCCACAGCCGCCGAGGCGCGCGAAATGATGGGACTGCAGCCGCTCAAATAGATGGCGGCGGTCCATGCGGGGCGAACCGGATGCCAGGACACATAAAAGCCAGCGCCCCGTCAAGTAGTTCACAACCACCGGAGGAGTCATGGACAGCGGCAAAGATATCAGGCCCGTGCGTAGAATCGTCACCGGTCACAATAAGCAGGGGCGTTCAGTCATACTTTCCGACGGGCCTTCGCCGCATGCGATTGCCTTGGCAGGCGTATCCAGTTTTGGCATCACTGACATCTGGAAAACAGACCAGGCTCCGGCAAGCAACGAGGGTGATCGCGACCCGTGCTCGACCGACATCAGCCTGGCGCCGCCGCCTTCGGGGTCTGTTTTCCGGGTGGTGCAGTTTCCACCTGACAAAGAATATGTCGGCAAATGGAAGCGCGAGCAGGCTTTTGCCTCCATGGGAGATTCCGGCGCCGACGCCCTGCATGAAAGCGGTGATCGGCACGAAGCCATGCATCGCACCGACTCCATCGATTATGCCTTTGTGCTCGAGGGCGAGATCTGGGCAGTGATGGACGAGGGAGAAGTGCGCATGACGGCGGGCGATGTGCTCGTCCAGCGAGGAACCAACCACTCATGGAGTAATCGCAGCGACAAGCCATGCATGGTGGGTTTTGTCTTGATCGATGCAGTACCTGTTTCAAACCCATAGCAGTCATTCGGTTTGAGCTTTCCCAGGAGACAACCATGAAATACAACATGCTTATTGCGGGTGTTGCCAGCTCGCTTGCGCTACTGGCTTCCCCCGCCGGCGCCGATATCAAAATCGGCTTCAGCGGCCCGCTTTCGGGGCCGGGCGCCGCGCTGGGCCAAGACCAGTACGACGGGCTCATGCTTGCCGTCGAGCAGCACGGCGGCAAAATGGGTGGCCAGCCTGTCACCGTCATCAAGGAAGACGACCAGGTCAAGCCCGAAACCGGAGTGCAAATCGCGCGCAAACTGATTGGGCGCGATCAGGTCGATGCGATCGTCGGCATGGGTTATACCAACGTGCTCATGGCGCAGCTTCCGCAAATCGTCGAGTCGGGCGTGGTGGCCATCTCCACCAACTCCGGCGCACGCGCCATTTCCGGTGAAGGGTGCAAGCCCAACATTTTCGCCGCTGCCTGGCAAAGCGACGGCCCGGCCGAATCCATGGGCGTTTATGCGCAAAAGCAGGGCTATGGCAAGGTTTTCCTGATGGCGCCCAACTACCAGGCGGGCAAGGAAATGCTTGAAGGCTTCAAGCGCCACTACAAGGGCGAAGTGGTGGACGAGCTCTACACTCAGTTGGGGCAAACTGACTATTCCGCGGAAATCGTCCAGTTGCAAACGTCGGACGCCGATGCTTTGTTCGTCTTTTATCCCGGCGGGATGGGCATCAATTTCGTCAAGCAGATGCGTCAGGCCGGAATGTTGGGCAAGCTGCCCGTGTTGTCGGTGTTTACCGTTGACGGCACCACTTTGCCGGCGCTAAAGAACCTGGCTGAAGGCGTCATTGCCGGGGCCATGTGGAGCGCAGGTTTCGACAGCCCCGAGAACAACGCCTTCGTAAAAGCATTCAAGGAAAAGTACAAACGCGCTCCAAGCATGTATGCGGCGGCCGCTTATGATGCGGGCAATCTGCTGGCCATTGCGGCCGACAAGCTCGACGGAGACGTGTCCGACAAAAAGGCGTTTGCCCAGGCGGTAAAGGCGGCGGGCGATGAACTGAAGTCGGTTCGCGGCCCGTTCAAATTCAATAACAACCACATGCCTATCCAGAACTACTACGCGTTCGAGGCGGTAAAAAGCGAGGGCGCCGATGTGGTGTTGAAGAAGATCGACACACCGCTTGAAATGCATCAAGACATTTATCACGAACAGTGCCCAATGTCATAAACGGCTATTATCAGACCTTTTGTATTGCGGAGCTTGGCGATAATGAGCCTGTTTGAACGTAGCCTTACTGTCGAGTGGGGCGATTGCGATGATGCCGGAATCGTTTTTTACCCCACTTTTTTCTATTGGTACGACAGTACCTATCAAGGCCTTTGCCGCAGCCGCGGCTTGGGCCAGCGCAAGATCCGCTCGCGTTTCAACGCGGTGACGCCGCTGGTCGATGCCGGCAGCGTGTTTCGCTCGCCCATTACCTACGACGATGTCATTACCATCGAGGCGGACATCGTCGAATGGGCCGATCGGCGCTTCAAGGTAGGCTACACCGTCAAGTGTGGTGATAGGCTCGTGGCCACCGGCCACGAGCTGCGCGCCTGGGCCGAACTGGTGGGCGAAGGCCGTCTGAAGGGTGTTTCCATTCCCGACGAGTTCAAGGCCTGCTTTTCTTGAAGCCCGCCTTCTTAGAGGCTGTAAGCCTGGAACGAATGCAGGCAACAGCCCCGGCTGGTATTTTCTAGCAGCAGCCGTCGTTGGTGGGCGGCTGTAGGCGGATGTAGCGGCCGAACACCGGGTCTTTATCCAGGCCCAGCAGGCGAATGGCATTATCACGCAGGATCAGAGGCTTGACCTCGTCGCGAATGCCGATGGTTTCGAAGTCTTCCAGCCAGCGGTCTGGCGTGATGACGGGAAAATCCGAGCCGAACAGCATTTTGTCTTTCAGGATGGTGTTGGCGTATTGGATCAGAATCTGCGGGAAATACTTGGGCGACCATCCTGAAAGGTCGATGTACACGTTTGGCTTGTGTGTGGCCACAGCCAATGCGTTCTCTTGCCATGGAAACGACGGGTGAGCGATGATGATGGGCATGTCGGGGAAATCGACCGCCACATCGTCCAGAAACATGGGGTCTGAGTACTTCAGGCGCACGCCGCCGCCGCCGCGCATGCGTGCGCCCACACCGGTCTGCCCGCTGTGGAAGATGGCAGGCAAGCCTGCCTCGGCGATAACCTCGTACAGATCGAAGGCCCGACGTTCATTCGGGTAGAACTCTTGTTGCGAAGGGTGGAACTTGAACCCCCGGACGCCGAAATCCTTGATCAGGCGACGGGCTTCGCGTGCGCCCATTTTGCCGCGCAAAGGGTCGATACTGGCGAAAGGAATAAGCACGTCTTGGTGCTTGGCGGCTTCTTCGGCAACTTCTTCATTTGAAATACGCACCTGGCCGTTGGCTCTTTCGGTATCCACCGTGAAGATTACCGCCATCATATTGCGTTCACGGTAATACTCGGCCGTCTCAGCGATGGTGGGCCGCGGCATTTTTTCTTTGAAATAAGCCGCCATGGCGGTATCGAATGCGATGGCTACTTCGTCGGGTGCATTGCGGGTGGAGACGGTAGCATGGGTGTGGATGTCGATGGCCACAACCTGATTGATGCCGGTCATGAGTGTCCTTTGAATATGAAACGTATGGAAGCGTGGCGAAGGTCTGCGCTGCTGTCCATCAGGGCCGATACTAATATATTGTTAAGCAGGTTAACAGTTATAAGGATCATATTATCTCGGATATTGCGTAACCATCCGGGCTAACCCTGTGTGGCGCTAACCATGACTAATTCAAACATGTCCGGCATGGCCGGAAACCCTGTAAAACCTGATGCGGCTGTCGACTCCCAGGTCGAAGGCGGTAAGGCGTGCCCGGACGACATAAATCTTTTGCAGGATTCATTGGCCTACGAAATCAAGAAGGCTCAGGTGCGTACTTACGAGATGCTGTTCGAACACATGGGCCCCGACGCCTTGTCGCCCGGGCGCATGACGGCTCTGTGCATCATCGGCACTCAGCCGGGCATCAATCAGTCGGCGTTGGCGGACGCCTTGCGAGTGAATCGGGCCAGCGTGGTGAAGGTGATTGATGCCCTGGAGTCATTAGGCTATGTAGAACGCCAGAGCATACCAGAGGACCGGCGCAGCTACGCGCTGGCAGTTACGTCAACAGGCTTGCAAGAGCTGCGCCGCCTTACCGAGGTTTCGCGTCGCTTCGAAGAAGAGGTTGCAGCGCAGCTTACCGCTCGCGAGCGCAAGACTCTGTTCAGGCTGTTGGCCAAGGTAGCGGCCGACAGAGTCTAGATTCCTGCTCAGCCCATTTGCCGGAACGGTACAAATGCACTGAACGGTACAAATCAACGAAGCCGCATACTAACGAGCAATAAGCGCGGTCAATGCATCGATATCGGCCCGTGCCGCCCGTGCCGCTTCCTGTTCAATGTTGCGGTAATGCTGGATCAGGGCGCGCCCGGTTTCTGTAAGCTGGCTGCCGCCCCCCGAGACGCCGCCTTCGGATGAGCTGACGGCAGGTTGCTTTAGCGCGTTATTGGTATCGTTGACCAGCAGCCAGGCTCGACGGTAGGACATTTTCAATTGGCGTGCCGCACCCGAAATAGATCCTGCCTGGTCGATGGCTTCGAGCAGTGCGATACGGCCCGGACCGATGGCGATGGAGTTGTCGCGGTAGACGCGCATACGAAATTGTACTTTGGGTTCTGAGGTGCTCATAGGGCGGGTGCAGGTTGTGGCGCGCGAAGCTCGGGTAGGGACGTAATTGCGCGCACTTCGGCGAGCAGCAGTTGCGCACCGGGTGAAGGGCGGTCGTCGGTACGTCTGAGCAACCCGACTTGCCGCGCCGTTTCGGGCAGGTTCAGGGCGAGTTTCTGAAGTGCTCCGGAGAGCAGCTCGCGCCGAAACTGATGTGGTGATACGAATGTCAGCATATCGCTTTCAAGCATAACCTCGCGAATGATGGACAGATCGGTGGTTTCGAGAGATACCTGGGGCGGCCCGATTCGACGCAGCGAGAACAAGTCCTCGAACAGGCTGCGTGTAGGCGTACCGGCGTGCGGCAGAACCCATGGGTAGGCCAGGGTGTCGACCAATGAGGCCTGGGGCCGTTCGCAAAGGGGGTGGCCGGCTCGGCAGACCACGGCCATGGTGTCGTCCAATAACGGCTCCCGGCTTAAGCCCTTGCAATGCTGTGGCGAACGCAGGGCGCCCAGTACAAAGTCGATTTCGCCGGCCCGCAGGGCGGCCGCCTGAACCTCGAAGGCGCCTTCCATGGTGGAGATTTTCAACTGGGGGTGCGTGCGCAGCAGGCGGGTGATGGCCACGGGCAGCATATAGGTGCGGCCCAGCGACAACACCCCGACTCGTACTTCGCCCTGCTTGAGGCCGTGCATGGCGGCAACTTCATCGGCCGCGATGCGTATTTCGTTCAAGGCCAGCTTCAACTGCCAGATGACGGTTTCGCCTACCTGCGTGGGGTATAGGCCGCGGACGCCGCGCTCGAAGAGCGTGGCGCCGATATCGCGTTCGATATCGCGCAGCATGAGACTGATTGCCGGCTGCGAAATTCCCAGGGCGTCGGCGGCGGCCCCCATGTGGCGGCGCCTGGAAAGTTCGACCAGCGCCCTGAGCCGCCGAGAGTTCATATGCAGCAGGTACAGCCCGCTGCGGCGTGCATTATCGGACAGCACGGCTACGTCACGATAGGCGGTGTCCATATAAGCGAACGCCCGCTCGACTCGGCGCAGCAGCACCTGCCCAAAACGGGTGGGAAGCATGCCATGCACCGAACGTTCGAACAGGGGCGCATTAAGCTCGCTTTCCAGTTGAAGGATGGCGCGTGTGACGGCTGACTGTGCCCGGCACAGCGCGGCACTGGCCCGAGAGACACTGCCATGGCGGCATACCGCATGGAATGCGCGTAGATGGCGGGTGGAAAGTGAAGGCGTGACACATTCACGGTCTCGGTTAGGCAGGGTCGGCATGGGGTATATAAGTAATTTAGATGCCTGATGAGTGGATTTTCGTCTATTCAGAGTGATTTATCCACCCTAGACTGTAAAAAAAGCGGCTCGGCTAAAACAGCGCCGGGCGGCACGCCGATCAACTTTACGGATGCATATGAGCCTTGATCCATCTTTCGCCATGCCGGCCCACGTCATCGAGCGAGTCATGCAGAAGCGTGGGCGGCTGCGTTTATTCGACCGCTTTGATCCAGCGCGCACCGCCCTGGTCATCATAGACATGCAACGCTTCTATGTCGAAGGCTTGCCCTCCGCACTGCACATCATCCCTGTCATCAATCGTTTGGCGGCCGGCTTTCGCGCCAAGGGCGCTTTGGTTGCGTGGGTCAGCATGACCGCGGGCCAAGGCGGCAAAAGCCTTTGGCCGCTGTATCACGAATATTTCTTTTCGGCCCAGAACGGCGCGCGCCATCGCGATGGGCTCACGGCAGGTAATCCGGGCCATCAGTTGCATCCTGATCTGGATGTGCAGCCAGTCGATCTCCAAGCCAGCAAAGACCGGTTCAGTGCGTTTTTTCCAGGCGCTTGCAACCTGCATGAACAGCTTGTCGCGCGCGGCATTGAAAACGTCGCCATCGGGGGGGTTGTCACCAACTTTTGTTGCGAAACCTCGGCGCGCGACGCCATGATGCTCGATTATCGAGTGGCAATGGTGTCCGACGCAAACGCGGCCCGTTACCCAGAAGACCATCAAGCAGGCTTTACGACCGTGTTCCAAAGTTTCGGAGACGTACTCACCTCCGACGAAATACTTAACGAGGTATTGCGCTAGCCCAAGGAGGCGTCAAATGAAGTCAACCCACAATATTCAATATCGCTCGCGCCGGCGGTTCGGCGCTACCCTGGCCGCGCTCATGGCCGGTCTATTCCTCACGGCGGGCGCATCGCCCGCATTGTCTGAAGATGTGGTTCGTGTAGGTGTCATCGGCGAATTTTCCGGTGCATTCGCGGCATATGGTCAACAATCGCGGCGCGCCATCGAGTTGTTCATGAAAGAGCACGGCGACAAGGTGGGCTCGACCCGGGTCGAAGTGATCTACCGCGACACAACCGGCCTCAACCCCGAAGTGTCGCGCCGAGCGGCGCAAGAACTGGTCACCCGCGAGCACGTGCAGTTCCTGGCGGGCTTCGGCCTTACCCCCAATGCATTGGCCGTTGCGCCGGTGGCCACTCAAAGCAAAACCCCCATGGTCGTCATGAACGCCGCGGCAACGGTCTTTGTTCCCACCCGGTCCCCCTACATAGTGCGGGTTTCGCTCAGCCAGCAGCAATTGGCAGTGCCCATGGCCGAATGGGCCCTCGAGCAAGGCATCAAGACGGTATACGCCATCGTGCCTGATTATGCGCCGGGCATCGACATCGAAAAATACTTTACCCAGGCCTTCGAGGCAGGGGGCGGCAAGATGGTGGGTTCGGTGAAGACGCCGCTGGGCGGGGTCGAGTACGCACCGTATCTGCAGCGCGTGGCCGCCGAAAAGCCTGACGCCGTCTTCTTCATGAGCCCCTCCGGAGACCAGGGCTTGCAGTTTCTTAAGGCCTTTCGCGGGCGCGGCATGGACAAAGACATCAAGCTGCTGTCCACGGGCGAGCTCACCGACGAAATCGTGCTCGACAGCCTGGGCGATGATGCACTGGGTCTCATTACAAGCATGCATTATTCGGCCGCCCACGATTCCGACGTCAACCGCAGCTATGTAAAGGCCTGGCAAGAAGCCTATGGACAGGCCGAGCGGCCCAACTGGTATGCCACCGGCGCCTGGGACGGCATGGCCGCCATCTACTACACGATTGAAAAGCTCGGCGGCCAGATAGACTCCGACAAGGCGATCGAGGCGCTCAAAACCTTTACATCCGAAAGCCCGCGAGGCCCCGTTTCAATTGATGAAAACCGCGATATCGTCCAGAACATCTACATCAGGCGCGTGGAAAAGGTGGATGGCAGACTGGCCAATGTCGAATTCGAAACCATCCCCGACGTGAGAACGGTGCAATGAAACGTGCGCTTGACACACCGCCCTGGGCGGCATTGGATACGTCCGCCCTGGACAACGGTTACGAAGACTATGACATCGACTCTCGCACGCCCGATGCCGCAGGGCTGCTGGCTGATTTCCAGCGGCGCAGCGACGAGGCCCGCGCTCACACAGGAATCAGGCGTGCGTCGATTTCTTATGCCGAACATCCACTCGCATTGGCCGACGTTTTTCGGCCCGACCAGGGGTCGGTCAAGGGCACCGTCGTATTTATTCATGGCGGCTATTGGAAGGGCAAAGGGCGCCCCAACCGCGCTTTTCTGGCTCCAGCATGGGTTGACGCCGGCGTGCAATGGATAAACCTTGGCTATCCAGTGGCGCCCGAAACGCCCATGCCCGACATCGCTCGCCTCACGCGTACGGCGCTGCGTGATATTGTCGGCGGCGCCTCGCCGTTCGAAATGGTCGAGGGGCCGGTAGTGCTTGCAGGCAATAGCGCCGGGGCGCATCTGGTGGCGCATGCGTTGGCAGAGCTATTGTCGGTCCAAGCGCCACGGCGCATTGCGGGCTGCTTGCTGCTTAGCGGCCTTTACGACCTACGGCCGTTGCTTGACACCCCGGCGCAGCAATGGATGCGCCTGGACGAAGAACAGGCTTACCTGCTCAGCCCCTTGTGTCAGTCGCCGCCGCGTTTGCACGCGCCCATTATGGTGGCGGTCGGCGCCGACGAGCCGGATGCCTTCATCGCGCAGTCGCGCGCCTACGCCCAATCGATGCTTGGCTATGCCTCGGTCGACTACCAAGAAGTGCAGGGGCTTAATCATCTGACCATGATCTCGGCGCTTGACAGTCCGACGGCCCGGCTGGGCCGTGTGATGGCCTCTTGGCTAGGAATCGATAAAGGGCCTGCATGCTGATCAACGGCATAGCCGTGCTGCTCGATGGCTTTGCATACGGAGCCTTGTTGTTCCTGATGTCGGTCGGCCTTTCCATCACCCTGGGCTTAATGGGGTTCGTCAACCTTGCCCACATGGCCATTGCCATGCTGGGGGGCTATGCATTGATCAGCGGCACGTCGATGCTCGGGTTGAGTTTTTTCCCCGCGTTGCTGTTGGCGATCGTGCTGACGAGCATCTTCGGCATATTGATCGAGCGCGGGCTGTTCCGCTTTGTATACGGCGCGCCGCCTCTGGCGCAAGTGCTGCTTACGGTGGGCGCCTTGTTCATGATTGCGGCAGCGGTCACCTATATTTGGGGGCCGGGCCTGCAAGCGGTCGCCATCCCCGAGTTCCTTGAGGGGCGCCTGCGTGTCGGGCCGTTCGGGTTCTCGCGCTACCGGCTCTTTCTCTTGGTTGTAGGGGTGGTTGTGCTGGTGTTGCTGCAGGCGGGCATGATACGCACGCGTTTCGGAGCCATGGTGCGCGCTTCGGTCGATGATCAAGACGTCGCACGCAGCCTTGGCATTCCCGTCGACAAGGTCTTTATGGGGGCTTTTGCTGTCGGCTCTGCATTGGCCGCGCTTGGCGGAGCCCTTAGTGTGCAGGCGATGGGCCTTGACCCCAGTTTCGGGCTCAAGTATTTGGTGCTGGCATTGCTGATCGTCGTGCTGGGCGGCCCCGGTTCCATCATGGGCACATTCCTGTCGTCGATGTTGATCGGCATTGCCATGATCGCAAGCTCCTACTATGTACCGGCCATTGGCGCCTTTGTCATTTATCTGGTCATGATCATTGTGCTGACGCTGCGGCCCACGGGCCTTGGCAGTATGCGCCGGAGACACCCATGACAAGCGGACCGGATTATCTGCGCCGGCGGCGGCGGTGGCATTGGGCGGAGATCGTCTTCTGGCTTCTGGCGCCGGCTGCCTGGTTCGTGTTTCCCGGCTACCTCGTGCTTGGCACCCAGGTGCTTATCGCGGCACTGTTCGCCTTGTCACTAGATCTGGTCATGGGGTATGCGGGCATCGTCACTTTGGGCCATGCGGCTTTCTTCGGCATAGGGGCATACACAGCGGGCAAGCTGGGCCAGCAAGGATGGACCGAACCCGTATCGGGGCTGCTGGTCGCCGCCGCCGCTGCCGCTTTCATTGCTGCCCTGACTGCCCGCCTTGTGTGCCGGGGCAATGACCTGAGCCGCCTCATGATCACCCTTGGGCTAGGCATGCTTTTCTACGAGATCGCCAACAAGGCGGCCGGCATCACAGGCGGGCTGGACGGCATGTTGGATATTGTCATTGCCCCGATTTTTGGGGTGTTTGAGTTCGACATGTGGGGGCGCACCGCCTACGTTTATTCGGCGGTCTGCTTGTTTCTCGGTTTTCTGCTCGCGCGGCATCTGGTGCGCCAGCCATTTGGTCTGGCCTTGCATGCCGTGCGTCTGAATCCAATGCGGTCCGACGCCATCGGCATCGACAACACGCGCGCCCTGGGCCGCATCTATGTGCTGTCGGCCGCCATGGCCGGGGTGGCGGGCGCACTGCTGGCGCAGACCAACCAGTTCGTTGCCATCGATGTGTTGTCCTTTCAACGCAGCGCCGACGTAGCCACCATGCTTATCATCGGCGGGCTCGGGCAGTTGTATGGGGGCCTGGTAGGCGCCACCGGCTTTCTTGTGGCGCAAGACGCTCTGGTCAGTGTCAATCCGGTGTATTGGCAATTTTGGCTGGGCCTGGTGTTGATCCTGGTGGTGCTCTTCGTGCGCGGCGGGATGGTGGCGCTGGCGCGCCGGGTAGCGCATCGTATCAGCCGGCGTATGCGGTGGAGACGGCCATGAACATGCCTTCAAGCACTGATGCGGTCCCCGGTTCTCTCGTGCAACCCAACGAGGGCGGGTCGGCAGCCGCGGGTTCGGGCGCCCTGAGCGGAAACAAGACGCCAGGCTCTATTCCAGCCGTACTCGAGACGCGCAAATTGTGCCTCAGCTTCGGCGCCTTGCACGTAACGCGCAATATCGACTTCCAGCTAAGGGGCGGCGAACGTCACGCGCTTATCGGCTCGAACGGGGCGGGTAAAAGCACCTTGGTCAATCTGCTGGCCGGCGTGCTGCAACCTCAGTCGGGCGATATCCTTCTGTACGGCGAGCGCATCAATAAGCTGCCACCGTTCCAGCGAGTGCGGCGCGGCCTGGCTCGTACCTTTCAGATAAGCGCACTGTTCGGAGAGATGACGCCGCTTGACTCGGTCGCGCTGGCAGTATGTCAGGCGAACGGCATCGGGCTTTCCTTCGTGCGTGCTTCCGCCGCTCATGGACAAGCCGTGGATGAGGCCGCCGAGCATCTGCGCACCGTCGGCTTGATCGATCATGCCCATGACGAAACCCGCTTCATGGCTTATGGACACCAGCGTCTGCTTGAAATCGCCCTGGCTTTGGCATGCCGGCCACGAGTGCTGTTACTTGACGAGCCCGCCGCCGGCGTGCCCCTGGCTGAAAGCCGCCGCCTTTTCCAGACCTTGGCCGAGCTGCCGGGCGATCTTTCCATTCTGCTTATTGAGCATGACATGAAGCTCGTGTTCCAGTTCGCCTCGCGCATCTCTGTGTTGGCCGAAGGCGAGCTGCTTGCACAGGGCTCGCCCGAGGAGATTGCCAATGACGAGCGCGTGCGTCAAAGTTATCTGGGGTATGGCCGTGCTTGAACCCGCTGAAAGGGTGAAAATAGGGCTGGGCCTCGGCCCATTATTCGTGCAGAGCGATTTAGTTTGCGTGTATTGTCAATTGACTCAAGAGCGCGGCCATGACTGAGCTTCTAACCTTGCAAGAAGTAACCGCCGGCTATGGCGACGCCGTCATCATCGAAGATATTTCCTTGGCGATACAAGAGGGCGCAAGCCTTGCGGTGCTGGGCCGCAACGGCGTGGGCAAAACCACTTTGCTGCGCACCTTGCTGGGCGCCACCAGGCAGTTTGGCGGCGTAATCAAGTGGCGCGGGAAATCGCTTGCCGGGGCAGATTCGGTTCATCGCGCCAGATTGGGAATGGGCTGGGTACCGCAGCAGCGGGGCGTGTTCCGGTCACTTACCGTCGAAGAAAACCTATCAGTGGCGGCCCGGCCCGGGCATTGGGATCAGAACGCAGTCTGGACGCTGTTCCCGCGCCTGAAGCAACGCCGATACCATTACGGAGACCAGTTATCGGGCGGCGAGCAGCAAATGCTGGCCATAGGCCGGGCCTTGATGACCAACCCCGCCTTGCTCCTGCTTGACGAACCGCTCGAGGGGCTTGCGCCGCTGGTGGCCGAAGAGGTATCTTTCGCGGTGCAAAAAATGATCACCCAGGGAACGGTCACCGCCATCGTGGTCGAACAGCATCCCATTGTCGCCCTGAAAATGACCTCTCAGGCCATTGTGCTGGAGCGCGGTCGAATCTGTCATCAAGCAGCGAGCGAAGCGCTTGCCGAGGACGAGGCGCTGCTGGATTCGATGCTGGGCGTGGCGTAAGCCGGATGCGGCGGGTTGCGCCCGCCCGAGCCGTCAGGCAGGCTCAAGCACACGCATCTCCAATGGAGCCCTGCGGCAGCGGCCTTAATAGAAGCCTGAGGCTAGACGCCCTAATACGCTCTGGCCTCAGACGCACGCCAGTTGCCGAATGGCGTCACCCACGAGAGTATCGCCTTGGGTTAATTCAATAATGATCCGGCTTGGCTCAGGGTGCTCGACGATCTCGACCAAGACCGCAGCCACATCTTCTCGCGCTATGTCGCCATAGGGAATTGCCAGACCCGCGCGCACTTTGCCTGTACCGGGAGAATCAAGTAATAGGCCAGGCCGCAAGATCACCCAGTTCAGGTCGGACTCGGCCAAATGCACGTCCGCTCGTTTTTTCACCGCCATGTAGTTTTCAAACGTCTCTGATACCTTCTTGCCCCGCGACGCTTCGGGAAAGGCTGACACCAGCAAAAAGCGCTCAATACCCGCCGTTTGCGCTGCGGCCACCGCCAGCTCCAACCCACGGCCGTCTATGGCATTGGTCATTTCGGGCCCTCCTTTACCCCCGGCCCCGGCAGAGAACACCACCACGTCACTACCTGCCATCATTCGGGCGAGTTCGCTCACATTGAGTTTGAGCAGGTCACCGGATACGGGGGTAGAGCCGAGCTTTTTGAGCTCGTTCGCCTGTTCGGCATGTCGGTGTAGCGACAGTGGTGTGTGGCCGCGCGCGTGCAATTTCTGTGCAAGGTGACGAGCCACTTTTCCTGAACCACCAACAATAAATACCTTTTTCATATTTGTCCCTTGTCGGGTGTGATGGCCGGGCTGGCCATCACTATTCATCGAAGAAGTGTGCGCCGCATTTCAAGGCAGGCCATGTTCATTCAGCGGAGTGGGTATGGTAGATCTTGTTGACCACCGTCCACTTTCCTTCTGCCTTGAGCAGATTGAAGAAGTCTGTAAAGCAAAAAACCGAAATATCGTTGGTGTCGATTCCGGTCTATCTAATAAGACCAACCAATTGGCCCAAAGTTTAGCTGAGTGTCAGTAAATGTCCGGGCTTTTTCTGAGGTCCAACGTACAGGGATGACGTACCCAAGTTTGCGGAAGGCAAGCAGCTGACAGCCGCGATGGGGTGATTTCGAATGTCTCGAACTGGCCGAGTGAAGTCTATCAGCCATGTCTCAGAGCGTCCCGGAAGAGACATTCAGTAGCGGCTAAATCAGCCCTTCGCGCGCTAATTACCACGCTGAAAAATCCCGTCGCGCTCGCCAAATTTCCATTTCCGCGAGGCATGACTGGACGTTTTTTCGGTCTTATTTATTCCTGACTCTCAGGAAAGACACACCCGCCGTTTCGGACCAACTCCTTCACCTCATCGCTCACCAGCATGGGGTTTTGACGTAGTCGCTCAAAGAAATCCTTGTCGGGCAGTGCGTACGACTTCGCATCGTGCTGCGCACTCCAAAGGATGATGTTAAGCAGGATGGGAATGAGGTCTAGGCCTTTCTCGGTCAGCGTGTAGAAATCCTTGCGCCTGTCGGTGGGGCTAGGCGCCCTCGAAAGAATCCCTTGCTCCTCAAGAAAGGCAAGGCGGGAAGCCAGGATATTGGTCGCGATTCCCTCTTCCGATTTCAGGAATTCGCCATATGTCTTCTTGCCAATAAAAACAATGTCGCGAATGATCAAGAGCGACCACCGGTCGCCGAAGATCTCCACGCCGTAGTTCACTGGGCAATGAGATCGAAGATTTTCTTTGCCCGTAGTTTTCATAGTTAAGTTGCCCGTCGCTTTCATAGCTGAATTTTAACATTACTTGTATTAAACAAGTTAAATATCAAATATCACTTGCTTTTTGCAAGTGATAAGAATAGCATGCTTCTATGCCTTACCGACCAATTGAAAGTCTAGGCACTTCGCCGGCCGGACGGCTGCAGGCTGTCGCTGCCCGACCTTCAGTTATCAGAACTGCATAAAGTTTTTAAGTATGCATTTCCCTACTTCCGTACAACTCCAACGAAGGATGCATGACATGAACAGATTAAATGGAAAGACCGCCGTGATCACCGGCGGCGCTACTGGCATCGGCCGCGCCGCGGCAAAGCGCTTCATCGAAGAGGGCGCCTTCGTCTTCATCTTTGGCCGACGCCAAGAAGCGCTCGACGCCGCTGTGGCCGATCTAGGGCCCAATGCCCGCGCGGTGAAGGGCTCGGTCTCCGATCAGGCCGACCTCGACCGACTCTACGCGGCGGTAAGGGCCGAGCGCGGAACCCTCGACATCGTCTTCGCCAATGCCGGGGTGGGAAGCCTGCTTGCGCTCGGCAAGATCACCGCCGAGCACATTGACGAGATCTTCAACACCAATGTGAAGGGTTCGATCTTCACGGTCCAGAAGGCGCTGCCGCTGATGGGCCAGGGCGGTTCGATAATCCTGACGGGATCGAGCTCCGGCACCACTGGCGCCCCGGCATTCAGCGCCTACAGCGCAAGCAAGGCGGCAGTACGCAACCTCGCACGATCCTGGGCGGAGGATCTGAAGGGCACCGGTATCCGGGTAAACGTGCTGTCGCCCGGGCCGACGGCGACCGAACTCGCGGTGGAGGCGGTAGGCAAGGAAGGCATGAAGCTCTTCGCCTCGATGAATCCGCTCCAGCGTATGGCCGATCCGGCGGAGATTGGAGCGGCGGCCGCCTTTCTCGCGTCGCAGGACAGCAGCTTCATGACCGCCAGCGAGGTCGCCGCCGACGGCGGCCTGGCGCAAATCTGACACGCCACGCTCTGCCGGCCACTCCATTCGATATTCGGAGCCCGCAGGGCGTGGTAAACCCAAGGAGAATATATGAACTACGCAATTATTGGCTTCGGCGAGATCGGCCAGGCTCTTGCCAAGGCGTTTGCCCGCAGCGGTATCGAAGTATCCGTCGCAACCACTCGCGACCCGGAAAGCTTCGCATCCGCTGCTGCCGCGATCGGACCCGGGGTCATTCCCAAAACATTGGCGGAAGCCGTCAAGGCGGACATCGTCTTTTTGGCTGTTCGTTACGAGTCGCACCGGGATATCGCGAAGGCGCTGCCTACCTGGAAGGGAAAGACCATCATCGATGTGACCAACACCTATGGCGTGTCCCCCGACGAACAGGGAGGACAGCCTTCTTCCAAGGTCGTCGCGCAGGCTTTCACTGGTGCAAGTTTGGTTAAGGGCTTCAACCATTTGGTCGCCGCCGTCCTTGGCCAAGATCCAGCCGTGCATGGTGGCAGGAGAGTCGTGTTCCTGGCGAGCGACGATGAGGGCGCCGCAGCGGAGATTGGTGCACTTGCAGAAAATCTCGGTTTCGCACCCGTAAATCTTGGGAAGCTCGAAGAGGGTGGCGCGCTTGTGCACGCGCGGGACAATACCTGGGGGCCTCTGATCTTCCAGGACCTGTTCAAGAAGGAGCCGTGAGCGATGTAAGACCATCACGGCAAGAGGTTCTAGCTGCCGCTGGGTAGACCCCTCTCATAACCGAGGGACGGGAAAAGGCACTCGACTAGTCACAGACTTGAACATCCGCCTCTAAGAGAGCAGCTTCAAAGCCTAAGCGGCCGGTCGTAGCTGATTGTGGCCAAAGGAAGATGACCGAATCCGACCCGCAGCTGACGTTTGGAAAAGGCTATTACACTTCGCTTTAGGGGCCGTAGGTACTGGCGGTTCTTGTACCATTAAAAACGGGAGCTGGGTCAACGCGTTGGACTCTCAGTTTTTTACTCACTTCAAGGAGCATGATTATGTCGGTATCAAGCGAAAGTCGAACCGCCACCCGAGTAATCTCCATTACGGCGCGCAATGTAGCGCATCGTATGGTCCTCATACTTTGCGCCACGGCTATGGCGCTATTTACCATGCAAGCCTTCGCGCATCACGGCTGGGCCTGGGCGGAAGAGGAGCAGTCCGAGTTGAAGGGCACCATCACCGAGATTTCAATGGCGCCGCCACATCCAGCCCTGCGCGTGAAGGACCAGGATGGTCGTTTGTGGCAAGTCGATCTGGGAAACCCGAACCAGACACAGCGTTCAGGTTTCTCCGGCGAAACTGCCAAGGTGGGCGATGACATTACGGTACTGGGCAACCGCACCAAAGAGCCGAACAAGGCGCATATAAAAGCCGTGCGCATTACGGTCGGCGGCAGACAGTACGACATGTATCCAGAACGCATCAAGCAATGACGCCACGGCGATGATAGGTTTTCTGCAAGCAATTTCCGGCTGGCCCGGTGCCGCCTTCCTGCAGGAATACTGGGTCGCCTATCTCGTTGTCAATGCAGCCCACATCCTTGGTATTGGGCTACTTCTTGGCGCGATCCTACCGCTCGATTTGCTTCTTTTGCGTTCAACGCGCGGACGGGATCTGCCGACCCTTGGCCCCTTTCTTGTACGCGCAGCGGCGACGGGCACCGCACTCGCGGTAACGACAGGGCTTTGGTTATTCTCAGTGAAGCCGGTGGTGTACGCAGAGAATCCGGCTTTCCTCTTCAAGGCCACACTGCTTGTACTGGCAATCTGCAACATCGCACTGCAGCATCGCGGCGAGCACTTTGCTGCAGCCCTGCGCAGCGGCCAGCCATCTGTGCGAGTTCGAACCTTGGCCGCCACATCCGCCATTCTTTGGCTTTCCGTCCTCATAGCCGGACGCTGGATAGGCTTTGTCTGAGACGATGTAATTGGCGGGAGATTGTCGGTGGGGGGTAGCTGCGCTACCAATTAGTAAAAGCCTGCTTTATGCATCAGACGAAGAACGTTCGCTTTTGGCCCAAAGCGGATCTATCGCCTCTCCATGAGTCCGATGTGAGTGTGCGCTGTATGCAAGCGCAAGCTTCATATGCCCGAATCATCGCGGATACCGCTGGCGGTCGCTGGTGATGCTCACAGCCTTTCCCCGACTATCTCGCAGGTGTTGCTTCGTTGGGGCAGGTGCCGGGCCTGTTGGATGAGCGGCTAGCCAATATGGCCGATACGGTGCCTGACGAAAGTTCGGGACGAAAATCAAGCACTTACATGCCGTAAGTGCTTGATTTTCTCGAATTCTGTGGCGGAGCCGACGGGACTCGAACCCGCGACCCCCGGCGTGACAGTCCCCTTGTCGAAGTCAATTTTTATGCGGGTTTCCAGCCAAATCGTATTCCAAAAAACGTTAAAAACATGTCGATTTCATGCGGTTTTGTGGACTTTTATTCCAAAGTTTTTGACTCGAAGCTCTAGGCCTGACCCTAGGCAGGTTCAAGTACACGCATCTCGATGTGCAGTCCAGCGGCAGCGGCCATATTGACCAGTGCATCAAGACCAAAAACATTGATTTTTCCACGCATCAGGTCAGAAACGCGGGGCTGGGTCACGCCAAAAATCTTGGCGGCTTCGGCCTGACTCATCTTGGCGTGGACTATGTGGTGCCTAAGCGCCGTCATCAGGGTTGAACGAAGCTTCATGTTTTCCGCGACTTCCTGGGTGTCTTCGATGGCATCCCAGATGCTGGCAAATCGTTGGTTGCTCATTTGCTTAGTTCCTGCAATAGGTCTCGATAACGTTTCGAGGCCAGATCTATATCCGCCTTGTTGGTTTTCTGCGTCTTTTTCTGAAAGCAGTGGATCACATAGACGGCATCGGCGAACTTGGCGATGTAGATGACCCTGAAAGCGCCCTCACTATCGTGAACGCGGATTTCTTTGACACCTTGGCCCACTGCTTTCATAGGCTTCCAGTCGTCGGGGTCCAAACCGTTCTGCACCTGATCGATCTGGTAACCCGCTTCGCGCTTGGCAGAGGGTGGGAAGGCGCGAAGATCATCAAGTGAGGTTCCGACGAACTCGACAGGCTTGAACAGTGGCATGCGTGATTTATACAATATTTTGTATGTTCTGGCAAGCTCCATGCCATCACTTTACTGGTGTATCGGCTGCTACCTCAATGATATACAAGAGGCGCTCTCTGATAGGAAAGCCCTTGCGAAGGAGGCCGCTACGTTTCGAAGGCACGTACAGGAGCGTCGGAACGTCGCACGTTGCGCTCCCGGAATACGTATTACATTCATCGGTTGAATCCGCAGTCAAAAGCAGCCATTAGCGACTGGCCGTTTTCGACCCAAAGCGGCCGGTCATGTCTGACGAAGTATGTTCTGAGCCAGCATTCCGGATACTATCGATAGCAGTTATATATATTTATAACTTTCTACTATTCGAGGATTTTTTGGCCATGTCATCAAGCGATGGATAAGCGATACCAAGTCTTTATAAGCTCGACCTTCACTGACTTGAAAGACGAGCGTCAAGCTGTCCTCAAGGCAATTCTTGAGCTGGACCATATGCCCGCCGGCATGGAACTCTTCCCTGCAACAGACTCGACGGCATGGCAGTTAATCAAGGACGTCATCGACAGCTCGGACTATTACGTCTTAATTATCGGAGGAAGGTACGGCTCATTGGATGAAGCCGGTATAGGATTCACCGAGAAAGAGTACGACTATGCCATTGCGACGAAAAAGCCGGTTGTTCCATTACTTCACGAAAATCCGGACAACCTTCCTCGAGATAAGACGGAAACAGACGCTGCAGCTTGGAAAAAGCTGACGGCATTTCGTTCTAAGGTTGAGAAACGGCATACATGCGTCTATTGGAAGAACGCAGATGAGCTAAAAGCCAAAGTCATTGTCGGGCTTACGTCAGTGATTAAGCGAAGTCCCGGAGCTGGTTGGGTTCGAGCTGATACGGTACCAACTGGCGCCACGTTAGTTGAGGTCCTCACGTTAAAGAATCGCATTGCCGAGCTTGAGCAAGCTTCTGCAGCTCGTGACAATGGCCCTCCGAAAGGAGCTGAAGAGTTAGCTCAGGGAAATGATCGTATAGAACTCAACCTTTCGTTTATTGCCCGGATACGTGGCTCCAGGTACCCACACCTCGATGACATGAGATATCGCGGATCGATTAATCCGACTTGGAATCAAATCTTCGGCGCGATAGCTCCAACCATGACCAATGAAGCTACTGATCAGGTACTTAGAGCTGCACTCAAAAAGTTTTTAACGCAAGAAACCGCAAAGGTTTATCAAGAAAACAAACAATTTAAGGATAAGCAATTGACTGAGTTTTCGCATACAGCGAGTGAGATCGACACCTGTATTATTCAGTTGCGCGCACTAGGGTTGATCAAAGTGAACGACAAAAAGAGAAGTGTGAAAGATACCGGAACGTACTGGACATTAACCCCTTACGGAGACTCGCTAATGGTCCAACTCCGGGCGGTTCACAAGAATCCTATCGATGAAGGAGTGTTGGCAGGTGACATTAAGGAAGAAGACGTATAGCTGAACGCTCCGTAAACGGTGTATTTTAGGAAAGATACCGACCCAAAGCGGACCTCGGACCGTTAGCATCTCACTCGGAGTAATCCAGGCGGCGGCTATAGGAAACAGCCTACGATTGGCCACCTTGATCCTCTCCACTACCGACGTCGATCGGGACGCCCGGATGGTTGTGCCAGTCGCACGCACCGCAGCTGAGAAAGTAATCGCCATCTGGCTGAATTTCGATGTCGAAGAAGGTCCGGATGTTTCGTGAGCGACAGGAGGGGCATTCTTCCGCGCCTCCTGTTCTCTGTCGTTCGAGAAGTTGGATGAACGTGCGCAGCGTGTCTCCGCAACCGCCTATCGCAATCTCTGTTGCCACTCTGTCCACGCTCCGAGAGTGTGTTAGCCAGTTCACGAGCTGCCATGTTTCCTTTGCGTGGCTCTTGAGATATTGGCGTAGGCGCTCGTTACTTCCGCCGCCGCATAGGACATTTAAGAGCACGTCCGTCCAGCTTATGAAGTTAGCGACTTGCGGAGCTTCCACGCCTTGAGGCAAGACAACCCTTCGGTGCACTGCGGTCGTGAGTGAAATCAAACCCTCACGTAGAAGCATCCCGATGGCCTGCAAGTCCTCAACCTCAATCGCATGCCCGAAACGCTCTTCCGCTTGTTCGAATCTTCTCAAGACCTCATCGAAGGGCGTCGGGTCATTCCCGTCGGGCGAGCTGGAGCGGCTACGAACTCTTGCCATCAGTCCAACATGGAACGAAAGTGTGTAGTCCAAGCTTGGAAAGTGCTGCTGCGAATAGAGATTCGTAGGGTTCGTGACGACCCACCACCTACTTTGGTCAGTAGTCACATCCCATATCTCATACGGATCGCCCAAAATCACTTCGCGCTTCACACGCTCGACATGACTGACAACCTCCTCACGCGCCTGGCTGTGAACATAGTCAGCGATGTCCTGCTCGGCGAACGGATCACGCTCGACCGAGTAATGGTGAAGGTGTTCGGCAGGGACCGGATGATCAGGCGGTAGTACGCAGGCATCTTCTGCGTCCAAGAGTGCGTTTGGTTTAACGTTTTCGGCAGTCATCTGTGTCAACTTGGCTTCGCTAGAGATTGATCATTATGAGTCGCTCGGTAAGGCGTCTTCTGGTACGAGAGCAACTTGCACCATGCCCGCTCCTGGCCGAACAACGAGCAAGTGGGTTGCTGCCCTAACGAATTGTAAGTAAGTATCACACTTCTGTCTGCTCTGCCATTTCCAGCGCATCATCGACTTCGATACCCAGGTATCGCACCGTGCTTTCGAGCTTGGTATGACCAAGTAGCAATTGAACCGCTCTTAGGTTTTTTGTGCGTCGATAAATTAGCGATGCTTTTGTTCTTCGCATTGTGTGCGTTCCGTATGCGGTAGTGTCTAAACCAATGGCGGTCACCCAGCCATCAACTATCCGAGCGTACTGCCTTGTTGATAAGTGCGATGATGCGCGTATCCTGCTTGAAAAAATGAAATCATCAGCGTGCAATTGTCTGCTGCGTATCCATACCAGCAACACGTCGCGTGTTTGCTCAGTAATTTCAAATTGCACGGGCCGTTGAGTTTTCTGCTGCATAACAATTGCACGAGTTGCCACGTGTTCTCCGTGTGCGATATCTCGGACTTTTAGCTTCACTAAGTCGCACGCCCGTAGCTTGCTGTCAATCGCGAGGTTGAAAAGAGCAAGATTACGGATATCATTCGACAGTTGTAGCCGGACGCGGATAGCCCAGATGTCCTTGAGCTTCAATGGTGCTTTTTGCCCAACGAGTTTGCCCTTATTCCAAGGCTCGCGTTTTATAGCAGCAGGTGTATTTGGATTCATGATGAACTCCTTTTTGTAGGGAAGGAGTTTTAGTTTGCGATAATCACGGAATATCGATAATTCCTATTGCCGAAGCGAGATCGAGGACAATCCGACCCACAACAGGCATTCATCCGCCCACCGCCAAACGGTCGGTCATGTCCCGAAACCCATGGGTGGGTGCCCAGCTGGATGATCGTTCCGCTCGCAGAGACCTTCAATACACAGATAAGCCTTCTCCGTGCTGAGGCTATAGTGAAGATAGCGGATATGCTCCCAGATTTGGATCAACAGTCGAGTGGAGCGCAAAAGAAGCGTGCCTGATTTCATCGAATTTTTATGACTGTGTTTTTACATAGCTCTTCGAGCAACAACCCAGGCTGCAAGCCATTTTCAGGAGGAAGTCGTGCCCAAAATATCCCGCATCGTCCAGCTTATCCCGCAGAACTTGCGGGATGCATTACGTTAGGCGGCCACGAATGCTTCAGTTTGTCGCGGACCAAGTCGATCAACTCGACCTCGCACTCGATCAACTTGCCGTCCGCGACCGCAACTTCGATCGCTTTGCAATGATGCTCATTGACAACGTCGTTGAGTTGACTCTTCATCGGCATGCCCGCGAGAAGGCGAGAGAGAACGAGATGTGGAGGCACGACTCCAGTCCGAAGAACGATCCCAAGGTCGTAGCAGCTGCGCTTGGCCAGAGCTTCGAAGCAAAGGTATGTCTGGCTCGATCCACGTCGATGATTCCCGCTGAGGTTGCCCAAAGCATTCAGTATCTTCACGCCTTCAGAAATACGGTCTATCACCAGGGACGCCGCCACGAGGGTATCCTGCACTCCCTCGCAATTTTTTACTTCCAGAACGCGTGCTCCGTCCTCGAGGGCTTCAAACCAATGTGGTGGTCTACAGGCAGCCGAGATCGAATCTCTCATCGCGCTATCAAGTACCTTGGCTCACCGAAGCTGTTCGAGCACCGGGAAGTGATGGCAAGTGCCTGCACACGCCTACGGCAAGTTGGTAATTCGTTGGGCCAGACATTGATCGCTGACCTTCAAGCCGACATGAACAACACCATCGAACGCGTGGACGAGATGATTGACTTTTTGACAACGGAAGCGCCGCAGACCACCTCCCGAAAGCAGGCGATCATTTCTGCCCAAGCATGGCCGTTTGCCTTTTCGGACGACGGAAAGCAGTGGGCAAGGGACAACCATTGTCCAACCGACACGGTCGGCGGATATGTCGACTGGCTCTCTGCCAACTACCCGTGGCCGGTTCGAGCTGATCCAGTCAGCGGCTGGCGAAAGCGCCTTGTCTCACTGAAGGCGGAGAAGGACTTGAACGCTGCCTTGAAGAAGTACTGCGACTTCATGCGCCAGACCGAAGACTTCAGATCGAAGATCGACGAATCTGCCTCTCAACTTGACGCATATATTCAACAGCAGATCGACATCGCACGCGGAAAATGACAGCCTAACCCGTCCATCGAGCTGACCACCAAAAAGCTGCGCTTTTTTGGCGTTTGCTCATGTCCAACGTTGAGCGTCTGCTTCGACATCACACCAGCGTCCGCTCCTGGCCGAAAGCGGATCTATCGCCTCTCCTTGAGTCCAATGTGAGTATGCGCTGTATGTGAGCGCAAGCTTCATATGCCCGAATCATCGCGGATACCGCTGGCGGTCGCATAGTGATGCTCACAGCCTTCCCCCGACTATCGCGCAGGTGTTGCTTCGTCAGGGCAGGTGCCGGGCCTGTTGGATGAGCGGCTAGCCAATATGGCCGATACGATGCCTGACGAAAGTTCGGGACGAAAAAAAAGCACTTACATGCCGTAAGTGCTTGATTTTCTCGAATTCTGTGGCGGAGCGGACGGGACTCGAACCCGCGACCCCCGGCGTGACAGGCAATTAAAAGTAGAACTCAATGGAACGCGGTAGACTAAAAAAGATCTTTTTAATCAATATCTTATTGATGTTTAACGGCTTCTGTGTTCTTATGGCGTTTACCGAAATCCACTGATTTTTAGGACACGGCTAGGACACGGATATGGCCAATATGACTGTTAGAGGCATCGATGCCTTGAAGCCCAGGGACACCAACTACAAGGTTACGGTTGATCGGGGATTGTATCTGCGCGTGGCACAGGACGGCAGCAAAACATGGCTGGTCAGATACACCGTGCAAGGCAAGCAGCGACAAGCACGCTTACCACGTTTGTATGCCAGCAAGAACGACCCGGCTTACATGAGCCTTGCTCAGGCATTGTCCGAGAACGCGCGCATACAGGCTATGGCCAGGGATGGTTTGGATTTTATACAGGAACAGGAAAGACAGCAGCGTCTGCGCCAACAGCAGGCGGTGCGGGAAGAGGCTGTCAAGGCGACTTTTCGCCAGATGTTTGAAAGCTGGCTGGAAGACGGCGTGAGTCGCCAGGATGGCAACGCCGAATTGAAACGTACCTTCGGCAAAGACCTTTTACCCCCATTGGGAGACTTGCCTGTACGCCTTTTGACTGACAAACAGCTTGTAGACGCATTGCGGCAGGTCGGCCGGGTTCGCGGCCGAGGGCGAACAGCGGAACGCATGCTGACGGAATTGAGGCAACTTTTCCGTTGGGCCAGTAAGCGCCAGCCCTGGCGCGGACTGCTGGAGATGGGCAACCCTGTGGACTTGATCGAAACCAAACAGATTGTACCGATTGACTATGTCGCCACCATTCGTGAGCGAGTGCTGCGACCTGCGGAACTTCGAGAGCTTCAGCAAAAATTCCAACAAATGCAGGTGGCCTATGATGCCGCGCCGGACAAGCGTGTTGCGACACGACCACTGCGGCAGGAATCCCAGCTTGCGCTATGGCTTTGCTTGGGAACGGCATGCCGCATTGGGGAGCTGCTTCAGGCGAGGTGGGAGCACGTGGATTGGGAAAAAGGAACCTGGTATGTGCCACGAGAGAACACCAAGACAGGAGTTGAATGGTGGGTGTTTCTTTCGCACTTTGCGTTAGAGAAATTCAAAGCGCTGCATATGCTGACTAAGCATTCGGAATGGTGCTTTCCATCCAGAGACGGAAAATCACACGTATGTCTGAAGACGATAAGCAAACAAGTAGGCGATCGGCAAATTCGGTTCAAGCAGCGTAAAGAATTGACGGCCCGATGCAATGATGATTCGCTAGTATTGGCTGATGGAGCCAGCGGAGAGTGGACGCCCCACGATCTAAGACGCACAGCGGCCACCATGATGCAGGCACTCGGCGTAGCTCCTGATGTGATCGACCGCTGCCAAAATCATGTGCTGCCTGGAAGCAAAGTACGGCGACATTACTTGCACCATGACTACGCACAAGAGAAGCGACAGGCATGGGATCAATTGGGAGCGCAGTTGGATAGTATTTTTAGCTTCTGCGGGCCAGACCTTAAACGATACCTACTTGATCTGCGCGCCGATAAATACGGGTATGGTGCAGACCGTATTGTTGCCTGACATGGAGACGGGACTGCGATGAGATGCAGGGCAACGGGCTGCTGTGGCCCGACCCTCGGAGACTTCTCATGTCAGACCATCACGATCACAACAACCCGCAGGGGCTCAATGCCCTGTTTACCACGCCCACCGCGCTGATGCTGGATACCCGGCTCACGCCGCTGGAGCGCAATGCCTGGCAAGTCTTGCGCATGCTGCGCGGTGCAGACGGCTTTAGCCCACTGGCGAGCCTGGGGCAGTTGCGCCGCTATCTCACCACCACGCCCTTGGGGCAGCGTGCGGGCTACTTGACCGCACGGCGCGTGCTCGTCGTGCTGCGTTTGACCGGCTGGATCAGCCTGGTAGGGCAGCATCGCGATCCCATGACCGGCCACGTTCTGAGCGAGCGGTATCGGGTGCATGAGCAGGCGCTCGGCTTCCCGCAAGCGTGCGAGCTCGACGCCGGGCTGTCGCAACTGTTGCAAGACTCCGTGGACGATGACAACAACCAGGTGGATCGCGTCGCCATGCACATCCGGGAAACGCTAGAACAAGCGCCCACGGCGAGCGATGACACGGCCCCCGAACCGCGCCACGACGACGATGAACCGCCCGCAGCCATGCCGCCATCGCAAGCGGACCAGGGCGCTGCCCAAAATCCAGCATCCGATGATTCCGTCAGCGATACGGTGGGTCCGCAGCAGACTGCCCACGCCCAGCAGACAACCCGCGAGCAAGACAGTACGTATACAACGTATTTGTATAAAAAAGAACGTACGTACCGCGCACGCGCGTATGAGGATGGCGATTCGATATCCTCCCCCGTGGCATTGCCGCCGTGCCTGGGCAGCGCCCAGCCTGATCAGCAAAAAGACGTGCTGGCCGCCTTGCGTCGGCTGCCGCCTGAGCATCGCCAGGCGGTGCTAGACGAATTGCAGGCACGCAGCCAGAGCGGCACTGTGCGCAATGTCATCGCCTATTTCTTCGGCCTGGTCAAGCGGGTGCTGGCTGGCGAGTTTCGCTTATGGGCGGGCCGCAAAGCATCGCAACCCGCTAGCGCTGCACAACAGGCCGCCCCTCGCACGACGGCGACAACCCAACGCACCGAGACTCGCCAGGAACCAGCCCCCGAACCGGCATCACGCGAAACCGCATTGGCGCATCTCACCACCATCCGCACGATGCTGAATGCGCCAATGAACGCCGGAGACCTTGTCGCCCAGGTGATCCAGGCCAAAGGGTGGCGTCCTGGCCCTGCCTGACGCGCCCGTCATCATCTTCGCGGCCTGACGGCCTTGACCAAGAGGCGCTGCCTCTTGGAACACCGTTCTCGCCGAAGGGCAAGGGTGCGGGGGCAAAACATCCCCTGCACCCAGCCGACAGGCTGAGGCGCTGCGTGGGCGTCAATGGTTCGCTACGCCGGGTGCTCACCCGTTCGGTGCTCGCCTGCGGCTGCGCGCCGCTGCGGCTTGCGCGCCCGCCATTGACCCCCACTACGCGCGGCTTTCTCTGGCCGGTTGCGCACCGTGATGGTGGATGCTGCCACATGGGCTGTGCACGCAAGCTGCCTGTGCAGGCGTGACATGGGAACCATGTCATCCCTGCGCAGGTAGCCGACAAGGCCTAAGGCCGCGTCAGTGCCGCAGGTGAGGGGTTGGCGCGAATGCTGCCGCAACGCTTTTTGCCGCAGCACGGCACCGATGCCGCGACATGGGCCGTCACTGCCCGCCGCAGTGACGGCCCCACGCAACCCAAGAACAATGCGGGCGAGCGCCACTTCGTATTGCCTGCGGCATACATGATGATGGCCTTCTACACTGACCGGGAAGTTGCCACTGACCGATGGGCTTCGTACATCGGCGTCCCCAACAGCGTAGGTTTCTGCAAACGCTGGCCCGCAAGGGTGAAACCCTTCCCAGGCGTGCCCAGGCTCCTATTGCCCGCCAGTCCCTACCCATGGGGCGGAGCCCTTTTTATCCCTTCGCACTTATCCTTTTTCGCGCTCACGGCGCACGGTCTCTCGTGGTCATCCCTTGCGTGGAATGCGCAAGGTGGCCGCTGCTTTCTTGATTTATCCCGCTCACTTTCAACAAGGAGGATTCATCCACATTTACAGCATTTTCATTTCGCAGTACGTCCGTCCGGCCTTCCAACAGGAAGCAAGACGGATACCTCATTCGAGGCTCTGGTGTCTCCTGAACACCATGCCCTTGCCCTGACGGGATCTCGCCCAGCGAGTTGGCACCAACACTAACCATTGAATTTCAGGACAACGCGGCAGCACTGACAACACGTTCACCCGAAGAGGCAAAGATGGACGACTTGACCTATACCCTGCGCCAGCTGTGTCAACGCAACCGCGATGGCAGCCACGCGACCCAGGCCGACCGCCTGCGTTCGCTGGCTCTGGCCGCACGACAACTACGCGAGGCCGGTTTTAGGCAGATGAAGGCCTCGTCGCTCAAGGGCAAGCACATCCAAGCACTGCTGGATCGCTGGCAAGGCGAAGGCCTATCCTCCGGCACCATCAAGAACCGGCTTTCACACTTGCGCTGGTGGGCCGAGAAGATCGGCAAGGCCGGTATTCTGCCAGCGGACAACACGCAGCTTGGCGTGCCCGAACGGCGTTATGTGACCAACGTCAGCAAGGCACGCGAGTTGGGGCCAGCGGTGCGCCAGGTCACGGATGCCCATGTGCGCATGAGTCTGCAACTGCAGGCCGCGTTCGGATTGCGCCGGGAAGAAGCCATCAAGTTCCAACCCAGTTATGCGGACCGGGGGGATTACATCGCCCTCAAGGGCTCTTGGGCCAAAGGCGGGCGCGAGCGCAGCATCCCCATCACGACGCCCGAGCAACGCAATGTGCTTCAGGCGGCGCACCGTCTGGCGGGAGCCGGATCGTTGATTCCGGCACACAAAAGCTATATTCAGCAACGGCATGTCTACGATGGTCAATGCAAGGCGGCGGGCCTGAGCCATATGCATGGGTTGCGGCATCAGTACGCACAAATCCGGTATGAAGCGCTGACGGGCTGGAAAGCACCATCGGCGGGTGGGCCATCAACCAAGACCTTGACGCCTGCACAGCGTGTGCAGGACGCGCAAGCACGGCAAATCATTAGCCGTGAGCTGGGGCATGAAAGGACGCAGGTCACAGCAGTTTATCTTGGCCGGTAGACGAAGCTTATGAAAGCCTATCGTTAGGATAAACATAAATAAATTATCAGACCTATTCGTGCGGCGCGTCTTGGTGCAATACACTCAGCGAAGGTGCATTGCTTTCCTGGTCCTGGACTATGCGACACGACTCGGTAAACCGATACCCGCCGGACTTAACGAATAACGGAAGCGTGATGTCCAATGTCGCGCACTTTCGGCGCAGGCGGCCCACAAGTACGGATAACGCCGACACTTTTTTGCGCATACCTCCGCCAGTACGCCCAAAGCGTCTATCCCACTGGACGAACGAAACAGTCTTGTCGTCTGCCGTGAAAACGTGGGTCATTAAGTCCCGCTCTGTCGCAGTCAGCCTCAGGCTGATGCCTTGTGGCGTACATAACACCCAACCATGATTAATTAGCTTCCAACATAGCTCGGTTGGCATGGCTTCGCTCTTTAGCGGCCTCTTATTTTCCCGCGTATCCGTTTTCACTAAAAGACTGGCCTTGTCAGACACCGCAGACTGTTTTTCCTTTACCAATCTGATCAACGCACCACAGAACTCATCAGCACAAACATTGGCAGGCAGGCAAATGTCCGCGCCTGCCTCCAGTCCACGTTCGCAAGCCATGGGGATTGATTCGGCCAGAAAAACAATCGCCACGTTATGCAATCTGCGCATCGCCGCCGTCACGGCATAAACGTCAAAATCACTATCCCGGTCACCATCAATGACAATCACCCGCAAGCGCCGACTGGTAGCGGCCAGATCGGCTGGACTCGTCGCTACGGCCGTATGAAAACCTACATTTGCTGCGGCATCGTGCAAGCATCGCATTTTATCAACGCGTGTTGAGAGTGTCGAGATAAGCAATAGAAAAACCACGTCGAAATCATACATAGTGAATTAGGGGGGCGATTCACTGTTTGGCAGGTTGCCCTGCGACGATGCGTGTAATGCTTTGGGCAACATCGTGATTCGCCACCTGGACACCCAGCACACCATCATTCAGAAGGCCCGAGATCTTTGGTACCGCAACGAGCGTGCCATTGATGACGAGCGCGAGCGATTTACCGATATTTTGCTCACTCAGGGCGGCTAGTTTTTGTGTTCCGGCCTGGTTAAAAGTGAAAACGACGAATGCCTGCTTGTCCTGGCCGATGGCGGCGGACTCGACCCTTGCAAGGTCATTGCGTGTCAGCACCGCATTGGGCAGCACGTAGATCGACTGTGTCTTGGATAAATCCACCTTCTGCAAGTTTTGTGCCGGCTGGTTTTGAGCAATTAAAAATAAAACGCTGGGAGCCGATTGCGCTTGTTGCTGTGGTAAGGGTATTGCATTTTGTGCCTGGGTGTTTTGACTATTCACGCCCAAAGGCTGACAAGCGGCCAGTATGGTGACCATGCACAGTGATAATAAAACATGAAGAGAATGACGCATCAGTACTCCAAATCGTAGGTTTGCGCAGGTAAGTGATGTGTGGGCGGGGCTTGCGTCCCACCCACACATAGTTACTTAATTACTTAGTGGTGTGTTACAGACCTACCACTGATAACCCACCCCGACAGAACCACCCATGTCGCCGCGAGACGAAGCACTGGCAGAGCCTTTAAGCAGCCAGTGGCCATTGTCGGTCAGGTGCGACAAGCCCAATGCGTACCCGCCCTGGCCACGCCATACGCCGCCCCCAAGAGAGACCATGCTTTTGCCCGGCAGGTAAGCCTGTGGCAAACCTGCTGTGGCCAACGCTGCGGCAATCCCGCCGCTTGCACGACGATCATTGCTGTTGATCTTGCTGTCCAGACTGTCGATCCGGCTGTTCACACCGTTAATGGCCGTGTTCAACTGTCCGGTATTGACGGCATCACCTGGCTGCACGCCTGGGGCGACATTGGTGATGCGTTGATTCATCATGTCGATACCATTCTGGTCGATCGTCGGGCCGCCATTGATCTGAACCCTGTTGGCGTTGACCGTGTTGGAGTTGACCATTGCAGCGTTAACCGTGTTGGCCGTCAGGCTATTGACGTTCAGATCCTGGCTCAGCCTCACGAGCATCGTGCCGCTGGCAGCCACGGCCTGTGTCGTGATGTTGGGGTCAGCACCCAGGATATTGAGTGTTTGACCAATATCACGGTGAACAGGGCCGCCAGTCGTGCCGGCGAAGTTCATGCCTGCTTTCTGGGTTTGATACAGTTGGCTGCCGTTGATCGCATCGGTGCTTGTGGCATCGACCTGACCTGCGGCGACGTTCTGAATCTGACGCTCCTGACCTGCCGAGCCTACTGAAACCACATCGCCGGCAGCCGGGGCGCCGCCTGCGAAGTTGTAATCGACACCATCGATCGTCATCTTAGGCGTGGCGGTAGCAGCCGAGACGGTACTGTTATTGCCTAGGGCTACTGCTCCGTCTAGACCCACACCCACGTTGATATTGTTGCCCAATACAAACGCACCATCGGCCTCAACGATGTTGTCGTTACCAAAGGCATAAGAGCCTGTTCCGCTAACGGTGTTGGGGTCGCCAAACGCACCGGAATTCTGGCCCGAGACAACATTTCCGGTACCGATACTGATAGAGCTTGTGCCCGTGGCTTGGGCGCCTGTACCGATGGCAATGGCGTTTTGGCCTTGTGCGAGTGCTGTGTCGCCAATCGCGGTAGCGCCATCGGCCAGCGCCTGGCTATTACTGCCCAGAGCGACACTGACTTTACCCGTGGCCGTATTGGAATCACCTAAGGCGATAGCGCTCCGACCGGTAGCATCATTAGCATTACCTAGAGCGACGGCACCTTGACCTAGGACAGTATTATTATCACCTACGCTGACCGCTCCTTGACCAGCGGCGATATTGGTATTGCCTGCAGCGACGGCTCCCGGGCCAACGGCGGCATTGTTGTCGCCTACGCCGACTGCTCCTGGGCCAACGACGAGATTAGTGTTACCTACACCGATCGCACCTTGACCTGTGACGCTATTGTCCTTACCCACGCCGACGGCACCGGTGCCCGTAACAATATTAGGATCGCCGATAGCCACGGCTCCGTCACCGCTGGCCGTATTGCCAGCGCCGATCGAGACGGCCTTGCCGCCCAGAGCTTGAGCACCGGTTCCAATTGCAACCGAATCCTCGGAGGCTGCCACGGCGCCGTTGCCTTGAGCAATGGAGTTCTTGCCGCTGGCTACCGCATTAGAACCGATGGCAATGCTATTTTCGCCGGTTGCTTGGCTATCCGGGCCGGAGGAGTTGACGTGGACATACTTGATGCCTTGGCTGTTGATGCTGTCGATGGCAGCGCCCACGTTGTTTACAACACTGGTCGTGCCGTCGTTGTTGTACATGGTGTAGCTGGGGGCCGTGTCGATACGCCCCGTCGTCAGGTCGTAAGTCGCACCGCCGCCCAGTGCGGTTGCGGTATCACCACCCAGGTTATTGAGCGCGGTGTTGGTGCTAAAAAGTTGGCTGCCGTTGATTGCATCCGTACTGCCGGCCGATACAACGCCTGCGGCGACGTTCTGAATCTGGCGCTCACTTCCGACGTCGCCCACTGACACAACCGAGGCGGAACTCGTGGCTGCAACAGGGCTTGCTGCGTCAAACCCGAAACTGCCTGTGTGAGCAGCAGCTGTTACGCTGCCTGAGCCAAGCGCGACATCATTAGCGTTGACAGCAATTGAGCCCGAACCCAGGGCTAGACTGTTTTCTGCTTGTGCGAGTGCTGTGTCGCCAATCGCCGCAGCGCCATCGGCCAGCGCCTGGCTGTTACTGCCCAGAGCGACACTGGCGTCGCCCATGGCCGTATTGGAATCACCGATAGCGGTAGCGCCCCGACCGGTAGCGGTATTCTCGTTGCCGGTAGCGACAGCACCTCGGCCACCGGCGGTATTGGTATTACCTGCAACGACGGCGCCTCGGCCAACGGCTGTATTGTCCTTACCAACACCCACGGCACCTTGTCCAACGGCGGTATTGGTGTCGCCTACGCCGATTGCACCTCGACCAACAGCGGTATTGGAGTCACCCACGCCGACGGCACCGCGACCAACGGCGGCATTGGAGTCACCCACGCCCACTGCGCCACGGCCAAGGGCGGCATTGGTGTCGCCTACGCCAACTGCGCCTTGTCCAATCACGGAGTTGGTGTTACCAACACCCACGGCACCTTGACCAACGGCGGTATTGTCCTTGCCAACGCCCACCGCGCCGGCGCCTATCACAGTGTTAGGGTCGCCGATAGCCACAGCTCCGTCACCAATTGCCGTATTGCCCGCGCCGATCGAGACGGCCTTGCCGCCCAGGGCTTGAGCACCGGTTCCAATTGCAACCGAATCCTCGGAGGCCGCCACGGCGCCGTTGCCTTGAGCAATGGAGTTCGTGCCGCTGGCTACTGCATTAGTGCCGATGGCAACGCTATTTTCGCCAGTTGCTTGGCTATCCGGGCCGGAGGAGTTTGTGTGGAAGTATTGGATTCCGTTTTCGTTAATACTGTCTAATGCGGCGCCGACGTTGTCGACGGTACTTGTAGTGCCGTCAATGTTGTAAACAGCGTAAGAGGGGGATGAAATTTCGCCCGTCGATGAGTCGTATGTCGCGCCACCCCCCAAAGCACCAGCGGCGGAATCGCCAAGGGTGTTGGCTTTCGTATCCAGGGCGGCGATATCTGCTGTATTGATTGCGATATCGGCTGTGTTGGCGTTGACGTCTGTTCTGAGAGCACCGATGTCTGCCGTGTTGACGTTGACGTCCGTTCTGAGGACGCCGATGTCTGCGCTGTTGGCATCGATATCCGTTTTGTTGTCGGCGATGGCGGTTGTATTGGCAGCAATGTTTGTTGTGTTGGTGCCAATACTGGTTGTATTGGCGGTGATAGCTGTTGTATTGGCGGTGACGTTCTGATTAGTCGCATGCAGCTGGCTGCCATTTACAGCATCCCAACTGGTAGCTACTAGGGCGCCGTCTGCGACGTTAATGATTTTATTAGAAGGGCTTGCGCCATGTGCCGCGTTATACGCGTTTTCGGCTGAATCCCAATTTAAGGCATCGCCGCTGCCCGCTCCGGTCAGATCGAAGGTTAGTGTCGGGTTTCCGTGGGGACCTGATGATGTTTTGTTGATAGTAACGGAGCCGTCACTACTTGTGATTATTACGTTTTGGACTGCCTGAGCACTTCCAGCCATTCCAAAAAATGACACTGCTGCTGCCCCCACCATCGCAACGACCTTGCTGCTACGTTTGCCTTTTGTTTTTGTGTTCTCCGAGACAGCAACATACGTTCCTGTTTGTTCATTCCATACACTTTTATATATATGATTCATGGTTTCCTCTCCTAAGTCACTAGTAAATATTGATTGGTTGCTATGCTGTGATGGGTGGGGTTGAAACTGTCTTGGACACACACCGGCGCAGCCCGCCAAGGGGGCTGGATACGGGGTAGGTCAATGAAATAGCCTTGAACGGCATGCGCGCCGGCGTCGATGCTTAACTGCAGATCGTCTTCAGTCTCGATTCCTTCGGCCACGACGTACTGGCTTAAGCCCTGGGCCGCTTCGATCAAGGAGCGAAGAACGGTGGCACCGCTCTTGTCGCGTGCGCCATGCACCAGGGACTTATCTATTTTTATGACGTCGGGTTTCAGTACCTGGGCCAGCTCCAACGTGTTGAATCCTGTCCCTATATCGTCTATGGCTATCTTGCAGCCCAACAAGCGTAATGTTTTCAGCAGCTTGATAGCCTCGTCCATGTCGAACACGGCGGCTGTTTCGGTGATTTCCAGCGTCAGGCGACGGCTCAGTTCAGGAGCGTTACCCAGCACAGCAAATATCAAGCGCCACCATGCGCCATGCTGTAGCGATAAGGGAGAGATATTGCATGCCAGATGAATGTCGGGATGCTGTTCCAGCACCTGCATCACCGTCCAAAGCACGCTGGCGTCCAGCCGCTCGATACTATGCAGCCGCTCCAGGGCCTGAACCACCGATTCGCACGATGTGGGCTGGGCGCCATCGTCAACGGCGGTACACCGCAGCAACGCCTCGTGATAGAACGGCTGATGGTCGTCTTCAATAGAGACTACGGGCTGAAATGACAATACAACCTGACCGTCGCGGATATGCTCGAAAAACTGACTGGCCAGCGCCATATCGCTACGCGTCTGTGCGCTTGTCTGTGATTCAACCTCGGCAAAGGCGATGGCTTTAGTGGCCGAATACAAATCAGAAGAAAAAGCGAAGCACTCAGCAGGAATATCAGCGGCTGCTTTTATCCAGGTTGCCAGCACACTGACCAGCACGCGATGCGAGCCGCAGAGCACAGGCTCGTAAGATAGAACGGCCTTGATGTGCTCCAGGAACAGGTCTTTGCCAACTTTAGTGGACAGGTTCAGGCCGCCAAGACCGACCAGTACCACGTGATCCAACAACAAGATATCGCTAGCTGTGACGCCATACGGCGTAAGCCGTTCTTCAAATGCGGACACGAGGGCTTGCCGAAAGGACCTTGGCCCGTAAGCGTTCGCAAGCGGCGTACAGCTACTCAGGTTTAAAAGCAGATAGCCGGCTGACGGGGCGGCTTGTTGCAACCCGCCTGACAGGGGCTCGATCCATTGGATGCTCATGGCGCCCCCAACTCCGAGGCCGGCACCAACTCATCTTCGTCATTAGTCTGGGACCACGAAAACACCCGCAGTTGAAGGTTGACCGGTTCAATGCCGTTGTTGACCAGTGTGATTGACGCCGCGCGCTGCGTGGCCGGCAGATCCAGGCCAATGGGTGAGATGCGCAGCGAGGCCGCCTGCGATTGCCCGGGCCGCAGCACCGCCAGGCAAGCAATGACGGCTGACGCCGCCAGGCAATAACACCTCAAAAAAGGAAACCTACGCAGCACCCATCCGTCCAGAGGCATGATCATCATCGGTCTGCCCCTCGCGTGAGGCTGCGCCATGTCGATACCCCTGCGCATTCACGGACGAGCACGCAGCCGACGTCCACCATCGCCTGCTGTGCGCCAGAGAAGGCCACCAAACCCTTGAACGATCCAGGAAAAATACCTTGCCCGGCAATACGCCAGTGCAGACATCTGCGCACAGCGTGATGCCATGGCTGCCCTGGAGTTTTCCTATAGAAGTCCGCCATCTAGCGCCCCTAATTCACTTCGTAGCTCGCGGACTAAAGGGAACCCTTTAGTCCGCACGTTAATTGCTACTGCAATTTGATTGAATCGACTGTCTAACTAAGGACAGCCAAGTCCATTTACTTCAAGTTCAACATTCTTACAAAAGGGTTCCCTTTTGTCAATACGGAGAGCGCTAAATGCGGTTTATTGACCTCAATTCGAAGGACATCGGCCTATTGTTCTGAGCAAGGCCGGTGCACAGGGTCCTACGCCTGCGGTCTCACAGCACGCGAGGCAATATTTAATGAAAGCGAGAATGATCGGGTATGCAAGGGTCTCTACCGACGACCAAAACATGGGGTTGCAGTTGAAGGCGTTAAAAGCCATAAATTGTGACAAAATTTATACGGATCATGGCGTATCAGGGGCGCGAAGCTCCCGCCCTGGTCTAGCTCAGGCGCTGGCCGTACTGCGACCGGGCGACAAACTTGTGGTCTGGCGACTGGACCGACTAGGGCGCTCTCTCGTCAACCTGATCCAGTTGCTGGAGCAACTCGGCCAGTGCGAAGTCTTGTTCTTATCGTTGTGTGAGCAGATCGACACCACCACCTCTGGCGGCCGGCTTGTGTTCCACATGATCGCAGCGCTAGCGGAGTTTGAGCGCAACCTAATCAGTGAGCGCACACGCGCCGGGATGGCCGCCGCACGTGCCCAGGGTAAGCACCTTGGGCGCGCATCAGCGCTCAGCCCGGAGCAGTGTCAGGAAGCGCGTAAATTACTAAACGGAGGGTTAGCACCTGCGCTTGTGGCGGCACGCTTCAAGGTTCACCCACGAACGCTACAGCGGCGATTAGCGAAACTGTAGAAAACGTTTGACCCGGTCGCAGCCAATGCCACCCCAGGTTCATGCTGCGCATGGATTAGGTGAGTTGATTGGGGATGGTAAAGTCCCTGCTACTCCTGTGTGGGAGCAGATAGTGCCTACCGTCGGTAATGCGCTGTAAGTCTTTCAGGACAGCGATGGTTATGGGCCAAGCGCATTAAGCGGGATGCCGTCATGCTGTGGTTTGTCCGTCGCCACCCGGATACGCCGCTCGTCGCTAAAGTTTTATGTGTTTTTGCGGTGGCTTATGCGCTAAGCCCCATTGACTTGATTCCCGATTTTATTCCCGTGCTCGGTTACGTCGATGATGTGCTTTTACTGCCCGCCATGATTTGGCTTGCAGTACGCCTTCTACCGACACATGTTATCGAGACATGTAGAGAGCAAGCGGAAAAGTGGATCCTTGAGGACAAAGCTAAGCCAACAAGTTATGTTGCTGCAATAGCCATCGTAATTGTCTGGATGAGCGCTATTTATTTCTGCTGGCAACTATTTGCCCACCGAGATGCTGAAGCGTTCCCGGCCAATTGTCACTAGGATGCTGGTGCTGAGTTGGCCCGGCGCGGTCGTTTTGCTGGAATCTGGCCGGCCTTGGCGGTGCTCGGCGCCTGCTCGGCCTGGACATTGACAACAATTTGACGCGGAAGGTTTCGCTCACCGATGTCACCTGGATTGCTTCGGTTAAAGGGTTGATGGCCGGGTTCGTGAATTTAGCCTTAGCGTTCGGTTTGGGCACGTCGCCAGAGCTCTGAACATCCGCAAGGAACAGTGATGTCAAGACTTTTCCGCGGCCGAGAACGACTACGAGAATTGATGGATGATACCCGACAGGGTGCATTTTTAAAAAGCGTGAAGTGAACTCGTGTTATGAATACTAATCCCACTGTCACAGAAGACGATCTGCACGCACTGGTCGACGGCCAACTCGAGGCCCATCGATTGCCCGAGGTGGAAGCCTACCTTCGGGAGCGCCCCGAGCAAGCCTGCCACGTTGCCGCATGGACCATACAACGCCGTCAGCTACAGGCACTATTTTCGCCTGTCATGACTGACCCAATTCCTAAGCGATTGGAACGATCCGCCCGGCAGCATCAGTGGCCGATCTGGCAGGCCGCTGCCAGCGTTCTCATTGCCCTTACCAGCGGCATTATCGGTTGGGGGCTGCACGACAAGGTAACAGAAGAGGCGCAACCATACATGGTTGCATCATCGACCGCGACGGGACAACTCGTGCAGTATGCAGCAATGGCACATGATGCCGTCTACGCAGCCGATCAGCGTCGTCCGGTGGAGATCACCGCTGCTCACGAGGATCAGCTCGTCACCTGGTTGTCCAAGCGAATGGCCGCTCGGATGAACCCGCCTGACCTGCAATCTTTGGGCTATCGGTTGGAGGGTGGTCGCCTACTGCCGGGGCGCCTCGGACCCGTGGCCCAGTTCATGTACGAAGACGGTTCCGGCATGCGCCTGACGCTGTATGTAGCAAACGAGGCTGCCCACACAGCCAGGCAGGCCACGGGCACGAACCACTCCGAAACGACGACGGCATTTCAATTCGCACAGGATGGGTCAGTCAATGTCTTTTACTGGATCGACGGACCGTTTGGCTATGCCATTTCCTCTTACGGAGGACGCTCGGAATTGGCCCGTGTTTCCGCAGCAGTATTTCGTCAGCTTGATCCAGAGCGTGCGCGTGAAACTTCAACGACAACGCAGTGACTCAAAAGGAACACCAGATCGAGGTTGATGTAATAGCTGGCCCCACGCCAAAGTGAATGATTTGGAATATCTGGCAGGTGGCCAATCCCGAACTGGCCGACCAGGTGCCAGTCGAAGAGCTCTGGCGTATTTATCGCGACGCGGGTGTCGTGCTGACAACTAACGGAAAGAAGAATACACAGGCCGGGGACTTTGTAGGGTTTCTGAAAGCCGAAGAAGGCCAGCGTATTTTTTGTTAAATGGGGTTGGGAGACCGGTGCGAAGAACTAAAAAGAAAAATTTGATTGTTGCATCGCGCAAGGTGCAGCATATTGCCAGTTGCATATTCCTGAACCGCTGACTCATAGCGACCGGCATCTTTCAGACAGCCACCATTGACATAAGTATTGATGTAGGGATGTGACCAGAGCCGTCGTTAGAATGGGATGCGGGCAAAGCCACCATCCGTCTCTTGACGCTTAAGCAAAGTCTTCTCTTCCTGCATGGCTTGGTAAAATAATGATTGATATTTATAATCATTCTCATTATGATTACAAAAATTTAAGCAACTACCCGTCACAAATCTCAACACAATATGAATCCAGCCACGATTGACCGTTGCCACCTCCGTCCTTGCGCCATCACACTAGCAATGTCGGCCCTATTTGCCACATTGCCGTCTCTTTCGCTTGCGCAGACATCATCCTCATCCAATGCAGTTGTTCCCGCCACTCAGACAACGTCTCAAGCATCGGCGGTGCAGAGTGGAGTGCTTGCACCGATTGAGGTTCGTGTGGATCGGATCGCGAACGAGCTGGTAAGCCCTACGCGTCAAGTCACAATACTGGAACGCGACGAAATCGAGGAGCTCAAGGCAGGCTCGAACAACCTTGCGACAATGCTGAGCAAGGTTGTCCCCGGGATGGCGGACTCCAGCCGTACCGTGACCGATTTCGGACAGACGCTACGGGGACGCAGCGCGCTGATACTGGTCGATGGCATCCCGCTCAACACCAATCGCGACTCGGCGCGTAACCTCGCCAGTATCGACCCCAGCGATATCGAAAAAATCGAAGTCCTGCGTGGCAGTAGCGCTCTTTACGGCGCCGGCGCCAGCGGCGGGATCATCTCGATTACGACCCGGCCGGCGGGTGGGGAGCCCAGCGCGGATACCACCGTATCGCTGGGGTCGCCATTGACGCGTTTTGGCAAAGATAGCTTGAGCGCGAATGTGCAGCACCATATCTCAGGCAGCCAGGGGCCGATCGACTATGCCTTTCACGTTGGCGGTCAGCGTGTTGGCAGCCCATACGACGCCCATGGCAGTCGTATCGCTCCAGAGCCGAGCCAAGGCGATCTTTCGGACTCTAACGTCTACAATATCAGCGGCAAGCTGGGCTGGCGTATCGATAGCCGGCAACGGATTCAATTCAGCGCCAGCCAATATCAAGCCAAACAAAATAGCGATTACGCCTCGGACCCATCCGTGGCTAAGCTCCCGGCCGGATCGGTTCCCGCACGGGCGATTAGAGGTCTGCAACTCGAAGACCAGAACACTTTGCGCAACACCATTTTCAATCTCGACTACCGGCACGACAACCTTTTTGGCAGCGCAGTATCCGCTCAAGCTTATCACCGCGACTATTTCACGCGATTTCCGCCTTTCGATGCGCGCGCCGTCGTCACTCGGGGTGGCAATGTCGACCAGGTTACCCAGAATAGCCGTGTATTTGGCGGGCGCCTGACCATTGACACTCCTTTAACCAAGGACAAGAAGACCAAGCTGTTATGGGGCGCCGATTACAACCAGGAGCGTAGCGACATGCCGCTTGATGTGTTCGACCCGGCAGGCTACGACGCCAGCGGCGGGTTGGTATTTGCCCGCACTGGCTCCTTGACCTATATGCCACCGCTGACCACCCGCAGTGTCGGTATTTTTAGTCAACTGCAGCATAAGTTCAATGATAAGTGGTCGATAGAAGGTGGCTTGCGCTATGAGCGCGCCAATGCTAGTGTCAGCGATTTCATGCCGTTGTCGCAGTCGCGTGTGGTCAATCCGGTAGCAGTGCAGGGCGGTAACGTCAGCTTTGACGCTTGGCTGTTCAATGTTGGCGCAGCGTATGCGCCAGTCAAGGGTCAGGAATTCTATACCGCCTTCAGTCAGGGGTTTCAACTGCCGGATATTGGTTTGCAGCTTCGCAATGCACGACCGGGCTTTAGCCTTTCCTCGTCGGAACTGGAGCCGGTCAAAACCAACAACTATGAAGTGGGTTGGCGCGGCAACTTCGGCAGCACGCTGGCAACCCTTGCTCTGTTTTACACGACTTCGCAGTTGGGCGATGTTCAAAGCTTCAATAACGGCCTGATCCTCACTCGCACCAAGGAACGCATTGCAGGCCTGGAAGCCAGCGTTGACTACCTGAGCGATGACAGCAAGTGGGGGACAGGTGGTACCTTCACTTTGATGAAAGGGCGCGAACAGCCGCAAAGCAGTTCCAACGACCAGAACATGAGCGGTTACCGCATTCCTCCGCTAAAAGTGACTGCTTATCTGCAATACCGACCGATGAGGCAATGGAGCAATCGTCTGCAGGTCAATTACTACGGCAGTAGCGATTACCGGCTCAAGGGACAGGACAGCTTCGGCCGGCGCCAGGTAAGCAGCTACACGACTGTAGACCTTATCAGCCGCTACGAGTTGGGCAAGAAAGATACTGTGACGGTCGGCATTGAGAACCTACTCAACCGCGATTACTTCCCGCAATACAGCCAATTGCTGCGCAACAGTAACAACACTAGCCATATACCCGCACCAGGCATCACGCTGATGGCTACATATCAGCATCGCTGGTAATCGATCGGATTCTCATGCTTTACGGCAGGGCACGCACTTTATTTCGACAGTTGCATTTGTATGCCGGGCTTTTCTTTGGCAGCCTGTTCATGCTGTCTGGCCTATCGGGCAGCTCAATTGTCTGGCTGCCTGAATTGGATAGCATGTTGAATCCGGATCTGTTTCAAGCAGTTCCGGCAAGCGGTGCCAGCGTGGAGGGTGCCGCGTCGATAACAGCAAACACGGTTCAGGAAGTCATTGAAGCGCTCACCGCAGATCCAGCCTACGGACGGCCGTTGCAGATAACGCTTCCAGAGTACGCCAACGAAGCTCTTATCGCGTGGTATCGGGTCAAACCATCCGGCAATGCTTCGTTGTTGGCGTTAAGAACGGATAGACAAGTCATGGTCAATCCTTATACGCTGCAGGTAAACGGCGAGCGAAATTGGGGGGAAATCGGAGTGTCGCGGCGCGTGCTGATGCCAACGCTGTTCCATTTCCATAGGTACTTGATTGCAGGGGAACTGGGCAAGATCTTGGTCGGCATTTCGGGACTTGTGTTGTTCGTCACGTCCGTTATCGGACTTGTATTATGGTGGCCCAAACCCAACCGCTCGGCGCTTCGGCGAGCATTCACGATTTCTCACGCGGGCTCGTGGCGGCGTTTCAACTATAGCTTTCACAAGGTCGCTGGCTTTTTTGCCGCGCCCATATTGATCGTCATCGGGTTTTCGGGCTGGTATTTGAATTTGCCCAAGTGGGTAACGCCAATCGTAAGTAGCATAGCAACCGTGTCGGCGCCAGGAAAACAGAACAATCAAACGCCAATCCACGGCACCCAGATTCCGCCCGAGCAGGCATTGACAATAGCCCAGGGACTTTATTCAAACGCGCGGATTTCCCGCATTTCGCTGCCATCCACGGCATCGACGCCTTACAGGATAACCTTGCGCCAACCGGATGAAGTTCGCCAGGACGACGGAGCAACGCGCGTTACGATCGATGCCTATAGCGGCAAAGTCCTGCGGCTGCAGGATCCAATGAACGCGCCCGGCGGCGACACGTTCTTGAATTGGTTGTATCCGCTGCACAGCCGGGCTGTATTCGGCAATGCCGGCCGGTGGTTCCTTACATTTTTCGGCGTCGTGCCGCTGTTATTTTTGATCTCGGGTTGGGGTATCTGGTTAAGGCGGCGAAAAATCCATCGTCCGTAATCTCCGGGGCATCGATGTTTTAGCGCACGGAGATAAATACAATCTATTGGGGCTGTTTTTTTGGTGGGGATAGGCAACAGACCGCACCCATGAGGACGGGACGACAAGGTTCGAGCGTCTCCAAGAGGTCGACCCACGCCTGTTTGGGCCAGGAGCTCTTGATATAAGCCAGCACAGCCAGGATGTCGTGATCCGAAAGCAACTTGCCGTAGGCCGGCATATCGCTGACATACCCTGGCGGCGCTGTTACGCCAGGCATCAGGCCATTTTTGGTAATGTCAATTAAAACGGCGTCTGGATGATGCCAGGTATGCCCGGTTTCATCGTGCGGCGGGGCGGGCAAACGTCCATTCGCTTGACGAATCCGCCAATCGGGTTGCCCCTCCAGCTGGGCGCCGTGGCAAGCGGCACAGTTTTGGCATAGATCTTTTTTCCCCGCGCCACAAGGGTGTGATCCGAGGGGTCTATATACGCACCAGTCGAATCGGTGAGTGTTTCATACAGGAATGTGCCAGCGCCGAACACCAACAAGCCAACTCCCCCGGCAATCATTGCCGACTTTTTCACTACAGTTGCCATTCAAGCTACCCTTTTTTTTCAGAAAACGTTGACAGCTTCACTTCGGCTCGGATGGATTCCACGTTCCCAACCCAGCCACCAACATCAGACTCAAAAATTACCGGGTAATCTGATCGCCTTTGAAATCACACTGGTCATTGGGGAAGACGCTGAAAAACATAGCAACCACATAGCAACCGGTTGTGAATTTCATTGCATCGGGCGGAATGCAGGTGCCAGAAGCAAGGCCGTGCTTTGGTACGCTCGCTTCTTCAATGAACAAGTTTATCCTCATCTGCTCTCGCTCCTGCCCCTTTAGGCCTCCTGGGGCGTGGTCAGTGCGTACGTGGTGCAAGCACACGAGACCTGTCCTCCTGCGTGCCCCGAGGTTCTAGAGCCTCAAGCCAAAGACGGTAATAAACATAACTCCAAGCACATAACCGTTCATCACGAAGACCGCTTTTGTGGTCTGCATGCGTTGTCCGGGTGAAGCCGGGCGAGCCGATCGGCCTAGACGGTGAAATCGTGAGTAGCCGCTCGTCGGTGAGCCAGGCGCCAATTACCGGCGAAAGCCTGCCAGTCGACAAAACCGAGGGTGATCGCGTGTTCGCCGGGACGATCAACGAATCCGGCTCCTTTGATTACCGGGTTACGGCGGCGGCGAACAACACCACCCTGGCACGCATCATCCATGCGGTCGAGGAAGCGCAAGGGGCGAAAGCCCCAACGCAACGCTTCGTCGATCAGTTTGCCCATGTCTATACGCCGATCGTGTTCGTTATCACGCTGGCCGTGGCTATACTGCCGCCATTGCTGATGAGTGGTCGCCGATGGCGGAAATATGTTGTGATGTGGTCATATCGCGGCTTCAGGCTCGACCAAACAGTTACCCCAGTCAGAGAAAAATTCGGTGGGGCAAAAAGTGGGGCAAAAATCAACATTTATGAAAATGGCTTACAGGCCGAAATCTGTAAGTCCTTGATTTTATTGGTCGGAATGGTGGGATTCGAACTCATCACCCCTTGCGCCCCATACTTAATTCGACATGATGTTCGCTTTGATAACAGCGGGGTATGGCTCTGGTTTCTTAGGCGTCTCGCAGATTGCCATGTGTCGGCATCCGGAAGTCGTGGCGCGCCCACTGAACGTATCCGACGCCGTGCTGACAACTTACCATGTTGCGATCCGAGAACCGAACATCAATATAGTTAGATCGATTACTGGAGCATGCGTTGCGGGTGGAGTGAGGCAGCAAAGCTACGCTGCGCCTTCTTTTTCCAGGCTGCTAAACTGAAAAATCAATTCTACACTTGCTTGATCATACGTCTCTGACGTATGATTGCATCTATGTACACGGTTATCGAAACCCCGATTTTTAGCGCAGATGCCAAAACCATCTGGCAAGAAGACGAGCGTGGCGAGTTCTGCGTTTGGCTGACGCAGCATCCAGAGGCTGGCGACGTGATCCCAGGCTCGGGCGGTTGCCGCAAGGTGCGCTGGGCGCGTCAGGGCACAGGCAAGCGCGGCGGTGTGCGGGTAATTTACTTCAACCGCCTGGACAACGGCGTGATCCACCTACTGGTGATCTACGCTAAAGCGGTGCGCGGGACCATCCCGGCGCACATTTTGAAAGCGATTAAAGAGGAACTGGAGCATGACTAAACATGAAAGCATGACGGGGCAGGAGCTAGGCTTGAAGCTGTTAGCCTCGGTCAAACAAATGAAGGCTGGGCTAGGCACGGTGACGCACTCTCCGGTGGCGCAGGCGAGAGCAGTTTCCGAGTTGTCGCAGACGCAATTCGCCGCACTTATGGGCGTATCCGTGCGCACCCTGCAAGAATGGGAGCAAGGACGTCGCAAGCCTTCAGGCGCGGCGCAAACTCTGTTGGCGGTGGCCATGCGCCACCCCGAAGTGCTGCGCGAGCTGGCGATGGGGTAGTCGCGCGGGCACGGCTAGTATTGGCATACCTCATTGCAGTCGCTGCTGTGGTATTAAAGAGATAGATTAGGACAGCATGATTTCCAGGACACCGTTAGGACACCAGCGTCAGAAATTAGAAAAGGCTCACAGTGAAAACACTGTAAGCCTTTGAATTTGTTGGCGGAGCGGACGGGACTCGAACCCGCGACCCCCGGCGTGACAGGCCGGTATTCTAACCAACTGAACTACCGCTCCGCAGCGGTGTACCGCTTGCCAGATAAACTGGCGTCCCCTAGGGGATTCGAACCCCTGTACCCACCGTGAAAGGGTGGTGTCC
>NZ_JBIQLE010000022.1:0-57343 GCF_044464525.1 Pusillimonas sp. | reverse complement strand
TCAGCGGCAAAAGATTACTTGGCAAACAGGAGGCGTCCATATACGAGTTCTGCCGCCGCTCGCCTGGGCAAGAAAAATTCGGGAAGCCGTAGGCCGAGCGATGCGGCCAGACAAAAGACACATCGCCGCCCTCCCGCCAAAAAGACCAAAAGCGTCAGCGCCCAGAGCACCAAAAAAGAACCGTCAGTCCACCGCAAGCCCAGCTAGAAAAGCCTCGTCCGCCTTGCTGAGCCGGCCGGCCCTACGAGCGGCATCGATCAAATCGGGCCGGCGGGCCAAAGTAAGAGACAGCGACTGCCGCCGACGCCAAAGCGCAATATTCGCGTGATGCCCAGAGAGCAATTCTGAAGGCACGGACTGACCCTGATAAACCTCGGGCCTCGTGTAGTGCGGACTATCCAGCAAGCCCGTCAACGTATCATGAAAAGAATCTTGCAATGCCGACTCACGGTCATTGAGCGCGCCGGGCAACAGGCGAACCACGCTGTCCATGATCGCCAATGCCGGAATTTCGCCGCCCGACAAAACGAAGTCTCCCATGGAGACCTCATGCGTCACGCAACGCTCAATGAAACGCTGATCCACACCTTCGTAGCGGCCGCAAACCAAAACGGCCCCATCGGCCTCAGCCAGCTCTTGCGCCATGCCTTGATCAAAGCGGCGTCCTGTAGGGCTCATCAGCCATACAGGCGCGCCAACCGCCGCGCGATCAGCCTTCGCCGCCCGCAGCGCATCTTCAAGGGGCTGTGCCAGCATCACCATGCCGGGCCCGCCCCCATAGGGGCGATCATCCACAGTGCGATGCACATCACGAGTGAAGTCGCGCGGGTTCCACAACTTCAGCGACCACAAGCCTTGTGCATGCGCGCGGCCGGTTATGCCGAAATCACGCACGGCGCCGAAAATATCGGGGAACAATGAAATGACATCGAAGCGCATGACGGTTAGAAATCCGCCGGCCAGTCGCTGTCCAGCCGCCTGCCGGCAATGTCAACCGTATGTACGTGAGCTTCCACAAAAGGCACAAGCACCTCGATGTGGCGGCCTTTTTGGTTTTGCAGCAAAGTGATCTGGCCGTCGGCATCCAAATGGCCGCGTGCCACATGCAGCAAAGCGTGAGCGCCATTGTCCGAGACATTTTGCACCTGGCCGATCAGTACAGGGCTGCCGTCCTCGGCTTGGCCGTAAAGCCGACAGCCGATCAAGTCGGCCCAATAATACTCATCGTCTTCCGCGGCGGGAAACTGTGAACGGGATACCCAAATGGTATGGCCCTTAAGCGCTTCGGCCGCATTGCGATCGGGCGAGGCGTCCAGGCGTGCCACCACCGTCGCCCCATGCAGGCGCGACGCTGAAACTTTCGTTAACCGAGCAGGCGCAAAAGCGCCCGCCCCGCCGACAAGCGGGACGGGCGCCTTCAACCACCAATCTTTGGTCTGCAGAAGGACTTCGGCCTGAGACGAGTGCGGCTGAATCTTGACCCAGCCTTGCACCCCATATGCCGAGACGATACGCCCGAGTTCGATGATGTCCTGTGGAGGATCGTCGGGGTAAGCGCCGGTCATGCTGACCTCGCCTTAGTCAGGCCGCAGGCCGTTCAGGCAGCGGCTTTGGCGGAGTATTCTTTGACGAGGCGCGTAACAGCCGGCGACAGCTTGGCGCCGTTGCCAGTCCAGTACTCGACGCGATCAAGAGCCAAACGCAGGTTCTCTTGGCCTTCACTTGCCACGGGGTTGTAAAAACCCAGGCGCTCAATAAAGCGGCCATCGCGGCGGTCGCGCGAATCAGCAGCTACAACATTGTAAAACGGACGCTTCTTCGAGCCACCACGGGCTAAACGAATCACCACCATAGGTAATCCTTTGAAAATGATGTGAAAAACAATAGATTCTAGCATCTTTAAAGCCTGGCACGCAAACTAAAGAAACAAAAACCCTCTAAATATGCAATCGGTCTACGCAGTGTTCTAGATGCGCGACAGTAAGCAGAAAAATGACAATAACGAGGCGGGCTGGTGCGACATTCTCCGGCCCTTAGCGACGCGCCAGAAAATGCATTACATTGCCCTCGCCCTCAACCTGAGCCAACAACCCGTTGCCGGTCTGTTTGGAAAAGGCCTGGAAATCGCGCACGGCATTCGGATCGGTAGTGATCACTTTGAGCACCTGCCCGCTTTGCAGTTGCGCCAGAGCTTTTTTGGCACGTAATATCGGCAATGGACACTTCAAGCCCGAAGAGTCGACTTCCAGATCGAAATCAGGCTGTTCCGTCGCATCAGACATATTCATCCCTCGAGCCGGGCCCGCACCCAATCGTGCACCTGAGCGATGGCCGCCGGCAACGCTGCGGCGTCGGAACCGCCGCCCATGGCCATGTCGGGCCGACCGCCGCCCTTGCCGCCTACCTGGCCTGCCACCATGCCGACCAGCTCACCCGCCTTCACCTTGCCGGTAAGATCAGATGTTACGCCTGCAACCAGGCTGATCTTGCCTTCGGCCTCGGTGGCAAGCAAAACAACGGCCGACTTGAGCTTGTCTTTGAGTTGATCGGCCATGCCCCGTAAAGCCTTGGGGTCGGCGCCGGCGATATTGGCAACCAGCAGGCGCGAGTCTCCGGACAGTGTAACGGCCTGGCCGGCCAAGTCGTTGCCCGCTGACGCGGCCAGCTTGCTCTTGGCTTGATCAAGGTCTCGCTCGAGTGTCTTGAGCTGCCCCTGCAACTGCTGAATGCGATCGGAAAGATCGGCCGGCTGCGCCTTGAGCAATGCAGCGGCTTGCTGCAACGTCGCCTGTGTATCTTGCACCCAATTCAGGGCGTTGATGCCGGTGACCGCCTCAATGCGCCGCACACCCGCTGCCACCCCTCCCTCGGACACGATCTTGAACAGGCCGATGTCGCCGGTGCGGGCCACGTGAGTGCCGCCGCACAACTCGCGCGAGAAACCGATATCCAGGACCCGCACCATGTCACCGTATTTTTCGCCGAACAATGCCACTGCACCGCCGCTGACTGCTTCGTCGTATGCCATGTGGCTCGCCTGAACGTCGTGGTTTTGCAGCACTTCGTCATTTACGATGCGTTCGATCTCTTTGATCTGGGCAGCGGTAACCGGGGCGTCGTGGGCAAAGTCGAAACGCGTCTTATCGGCATCGACCAAAGAACCGCGCTGCTGCACGTGTTCGCCCAGCACCTGGCGCAAAGCCTTGTGCATGAGGTGGGTGGCCGAGTGATTGCGCACCGTGCGAGCACGGCGTTCTACATCGACAAAAGCCTGAAGCGACTGACCAACCGTCAAGCTCCCGGACTCAAGCGTGCCGTGATGGCCAAAAACATTGTTTTGAACCTTTTGCGTATCTGAAACCTTGAAGCGTGTTTCACCTGCCTCAAGCAGGCCCGCATCGCCCACCTGGCCGCCCGACTCGGCGTAGAAAGGCGTAGCGTCAAGAACCACGATGGCTTCGTCGCCCGCTTCGATGCTGTCAACCGACGTGCCATCCACATACAAGGCGGTAATCGTGCCCTGCCCTTGCAGTTGTTCATATCCTTCAAAACGGGTGTCCACACCCTGATAGCTAAGCCCATCCGCCGCTTTGAACTTGCCGGCCGCCCGCGCTTGGTCTCGTTGGCGGGCCATCGCCGCTTCGAAGCCATCCAGATCAATTTCAACGCCACGTTCTCGACAGATGTCGGCGGTGAGGTCAACCGGAAAGCCATAGGTGTCATACAGCGTGAACAGGGTCTGGCCGTCGAGGCGCCCGCCCTTTTCGAGATTGGCAAGGGCAGCTTCGAGTATCTTCATGCCGTTTTCAAGCGTTTCGCTGAAACGCTCTTCTTCCTGGCGAAGCACTTGCTCGACACGAGCCTGATTAACGGCCAGTTCGGGATAGGCGTCGCCCATCTGGGCCACAAGATCGCCTACAAGCCGATGGAAGAAAGGCTTGCTTTGGCCCAGTTTGTGGCCATGGCGCAGCGCCCGGCGCACAATGCGGCGCAAGACGTAACCACGACCCTCATTGCTGGGAATGACGCCGTCCACCACCAGGAAGCCGCAGGCGCGAATGTGATCAGCAATGACCTTGAGGGAATTGTTCGCCAGGTCTTTAGCGCCGGTTTCGCGCGCAGCGGCCGCGATCAGGGCCTGGAACAAATCAATTTCGTAATTGGAATGCACGTGCTGCTGCACCGCCGCGATGCGCTCGAGGCCCATGCCGGTATCCACACACGGCTTGGGCAGAGGCAGCATATTGCCCGCCGCATCGCGCTCGAATTGCATGAACACCAGGTTCCAGATTTCGATGTAGCGATCGCCGTCTTCTTCGGGCGAGCCCGGAGGCCCCCCCCAAATATGCGGGCCGTGGTCATAGAAAATTTCAGAGCAGGGGCCGCAAGGGCCTGTATCGGCCATTTGCCAGAAATTGTCCGACGCGTAGCGCGCGCCCTTGTTGTCGCCTATTCGTATGATTCGCTCGGCCGGCACCTTGATTTCATTGAGCCAAATATCGTAGGCCTCGTCGTCTTCCTGGTAGACGGTGATCCACAATTTGTCGGCCGGCAGGCCGTACACCTGGGTCAGCAATTCCCACGAATAGGCAATAGCCTCGCGCTTGAAATAATCACCAAAGCTGAAATTGCCCAGCATCTCGAAGAAAGTATGGTGCCGCGCGGTATAGCCCACGTTTTCAAGGTCGTTGTGCTTGCCTCCGGCCCGTACGCAGCGCTGAGAGCTGACAGCCCTTTGATAAGGACGCGATTCCTTGCCCGTGAAAACGTCCTTGAATTGGACCATGCCCGCGTTGGTGAACAGCAAAGTGGGGTCGTTGGCCGGGATAAGCGGGGACGACGGCACCACGGCGTGGCCTTTCGACTCAAAAAAAGACAGGAACTTCTGGCGAATCTCAGTGGTTTTCATCGGGGCAAAGCGCGCACAATATAGAGGTAACCAATGATTATAGAGTTGTTGCGCATAACGTGCCTATAACCGGTTAGAGCTTGCCGGCGCTGGTCACGTGTTCGAGCAGGCCGACAAGCTGGGCCGCCACCGAAACCGCAATGACACCGGGCAACTTGCTGGAAGTTTCGACAATACCAATGGGGCAGACAATGCGGTCGACCATGGCTGGAGGAAACTTGCGCAACAGGCGCGACCTGAATTTCGCCGCCTTGGTCTTTGAGCCTATCAGGCCCAGATAGCGAAACGACTTGTGCCGCAACACATGCTCGATGATGTCCAAATCGAGCGCGTGGCTATGCGTCAGCACGAGCCAATATGCATCATCCGGGAAATCCGGAACGTCGTCGGCATCACCGTTGACGCACAGCACATTGTCGGGCAGGTCGGCCGGCCACTCGTCTTCGCGCGGATCGAGCCAGACCACGCTGACAGGCAGCTCCGCCAGGACACGCACAATGGCCTTGCCGACATGGCCCGCGCCGCACACTACCACCAATGGCGCCGCGCCCGGCGTCACGTCGACCAGAAGGTGATCGGAATCTTTCCAACTGGCGTCAGGCTGTGTGACCACCAACGCATCCAGCGGCTCGAGCGCAACGCCGGGCTCGGGCTTTTGGCTGGACGCACGGCCAGCATCATGGGCATTGTTCAATACCGGAAATTGGCGTGTACGCCGCACGCTCGCGCCGCTGTCCAGAAGCGCCTGAAAGGCTTCACACCACGAAATATCGGCCCTATCCAGCCGTTCAAACGCCAGCCACACCGCGCCGCCGCAGCATTGCCCCAAGCTCGGCCCCAAGGCGTAATGGCGTATTTGCGCCGCCGGCGCGCCGGCATCGGCCAGCATGGTGCGCGCAGTATCGATTGCCTGCAACTCGAGATGACCGCCGCCGATAGTGGCGCAGGGCCCGCCGGCATCGACCCACATGCGCGTGCCGGCATCGCGAGGCGTCGACCCCAGCGAACGAACGACGGTGATCAGAACCAGCGACCCGCCCGAGTTCAAACAGCGTAATGCAGCCCCGACCCAGCGACCATGGACGCGCTGGGCCAAAGGAGCGAGAGCTACAGTCATTGTTCCAATCCACCGCCCGGTTCGGCCGCCAATGCGACCGCCTCGGCGGATGCAACAGCATCTGCGCCCACCTTCAAGGCGAAGCGATCGGGCGCAACAGTATCAAGCACCTGCAATACGCGTTCGGCTGTAGCCGGAGCATCGAGCGGAATGTCGACCCCCGCGCCCGTCACAGAGGCGATGGCGTCGCGGATCGCAAGAAATACCGAAATAGCCAAGGGCAAGGGAGGCTCGCCCATGGCCTTGGATTGATAGATATTGTTTTCGGTATTGCCGTTGTCGAAGAACTCAACATTGAATTGCTCGGGGCAATCAGAGACAGAGGGAATCTTGTAGGTGGACGGCGCATGGGTTTTAAGCGCCCCGCTCTCATCCCACCACAGCTCTTCGGTGGTAAGCCAGCCCACCCCTTGTATAAAGCCGCCTTCGATCTGCCCCAGGTCGACCGCCGGATTGATGGGACGGCCAGCGTCGTACAAGATGTCTGTTCGCAGCAGCCGGTTTTCTCCGGTAAGAGTATCAATAATGACCTCGGAACATGCGGCGGCATAGACAAAGTAAAAGAACGGGCGGCCGGTAAGTGTCTTGAAGTCGTAGTGAATCTTGGGCGTTTTGTAAAAGCCCGAGGACCAAAGCGATACACGGGCCATATAGGCCTTTTGCACGAAGTCGCGAAATGGCATGGAATGCGCCCCAAGCCATACCTGCCCGTCTCGAAAGCGCACCTGTTCGGAATCGCAGCCAAACTCGTCAGATGCGAAGGCCACCAACGCCGCCTTGATCTTGCGGCAGGCATCCTGCGCAGCCTTGCCGTTAAGATCGGTTCCCGTTGAAGCCGCGGTAGCCGACGTATTAGCCACCTTGGACGTGTCGGTGCCCGAGGCTCGCACCTGGACAATATCCACGCCGAACTCTTCGGCGACAACCTGCGCAACTTTGGTATTGAGGCCTTGCCCCATTTCGGTACCGCCATGGTTGACCAGGATGGACCCGTCGGTATAGACGTGGACCAGTGCGCCGGCCTGGTTCAGATGCGTGGCGGTGAACGAAATACCGAACTTGACCGGTACCAGCGACAGGCCTTTTTTCAATACCTTGCTGTCGGCATTGAAGCGCCGGATTTCTTCGCGTCTGCGCCGATACTCGCTGGACACTTCAAGTTGATCGACCAGTTCGTGGATAACGTTATCCTCGACCACCATGTCGTACGGCGTCACGTTGCGCTCGTCGCGGCCGTAGAAGTTGCGCTTGCGCACGTCGAGCGGATCGTGGCCAAGTCGCCGGGCGATGTCGTCGAGTACGTACTCGATGCACAATATGCCCTGCGGCCCGCCGAAACCTCGGAACGCGGTATTGGATTGAGTGTTGGTCTTTACACGCAGGGAAAGGATATCGAAGGCAGGCAGGTAGTAGGTATTGTCGCTGTGGAATACCTGACGATCGGCCACAGCGCCGGAAAGATCGGCGGAATAGCCGCAGCGCAGCCGCTGCTCGAACGCCACTGCGTTGATCAGCCCGTCATCGTCGTAAGCCACGTCATAGCCGGCGGAAAAATCGTGCCGCTTGCCCGTAATGATGAAATCGTCGTCGCGGTCGGCGCGCAGCTTGACCGGCCTTCCCGTGCGCCAGGCCAGCAGCGCGGCAGCGACTGCGAAAGGCCAGGACTGGCTTTCCTTGCCGCCAAAGCCGCCCCCCATACGGCGGCATTGCACCTGTATGGTGTGCAGCGGCCGGCCCAGCATGTGAGCGATCATGCCTTGCATTTCAGACGGGTGCTGAGTAGAGCTCAGGACAAGCATTTCGTCGTTCTCGCCCGGCTGGGCATAGGCTACCTGGCCCTCGAGATAGAACTGCTCTTGTCCGCCGCAATATAGACGTCCCTGGTGACGATGAGGGCCGCGATCAAGTTCGCCCGGCACATCGCCACGCGAGATGCGCACCGGCGGCAGCACATAAGACTCGCGCTCGGCGCCTTCGTCGGCCGTAAGCACCGGTTCGAGAGAACTGTATTCGACCTCGGCCAGCAAAGCCGCCCGACGTGCGGCATCGTGCGAGGTGGCCGCCACAGCGAACAAGGGTTGACCGAGATATTGAGTGGCGCCATCAGCGAAAACCGGCTCGTCGTGCAGAAACGGACCCAGGTATTTTTCACCCGGCACGTCGTCAAGGCAGACGACTTCGACCACCCCCGGCGCCGATCGAACCTTGGACAGATCCATGGATACTATGGTGGCGTGCGCACGCCGCGACAAACCCAAGGTGGCATGCAAAGTGCCCTCGCGCTCGGGAAGATCATCGGTGTATTGCGCCTCGCCCGTGACGTGCAAACGCGCGCTTTCATGCGCAAGCGATTGGCCCACGGTTTGATATGTATTGATGCTCATGACGTCTCCTTATTTGGGACGGTGGCTGCCGAAGCAGGCCGGCCCGGCCTGTCGACAGATTCTAGAAGCCCGGAATGCGGGCGTCGGCCTGGCCGGTGCTTTCGAGATAAAAGCGATACAGCAGGTTGCGTGCTGATTTTCGGCGGTAGTCGTCCGACGCACGCATGTCGGTCATTGGCTGGTAGTCATCGTCGAGCGCCCGCATGGCTTCGGCAACCGTGGCTTCGGTCCAGTCGCGCCCCAACAAGGCGTGCTCGGCACGACGCGCGCGCCTGGAGGTGGCCGCCATGCCGCCGTGGGCAATGCGCACCGAGGCCACCTTGCCCTGATCGAGCTTGATCGCGTAGGCGCTGCACACCGCCGAAATATCTTGGTCGATGCGTTTTGACAGTTTGTAGCTGGCCACCTGGCATTCCGGGTCGCGCAAAGGCACCATCACGCTTTCGACAAACTCGCCGGGCTCGCGATCTTGCTTGCGGTAATCGAGATAGAGGTCTTCCAGTGGCAACCGGCGGCGGCGTGCGCCCTTGCGCAAGACCACGGTCGAGCCGATGGCAATCAGAAGCGGCGCGGTGTCGCCAATGGGCGAGCCGTTGGCCAGATTGCCCACCAGGGTGCCCGAGTTGCGTATCGGCGTCGAGGCGAAACGCTTCCAGAGCTCGCGGATTTCAGGATACTGTTCGGTGATGGCCTCATATCCTTCATTCAGGGAAACCACAGCACCGATATTCAAAACGCCATCGCGTGACTCGATGTAATCAAGTTCGGCAATATCGCCAAGATAAATCACCACGGGCAGCGTCTTCAACTGCTTGGTAACCCACAAGCCCACATCGGTTCCCCCCGCCAGCACGACGGCATCGGGATACCGCTCGTATAGCTCTGCGAGCTCATCGGCGTGGGTTGGGGCAAAATACGACTGCCCGCCGGCCTCGAAGGCCAGCATGCCGCCGGATGATTGGCGCAGCGCCAGAAGCTGCTCGCGCAATGCCTCGCGATCAAGACTGACCGCCGGGTACGCATCCATATTGCAGGCCGCGTCGATAATGGGCCGGTAGCCGGTGCAGCGGCAGAGGTTTCCCGACAAGGCATCGAGCACCTCTTCGCGCACGGGACGAACCTTGCCATTCTGGTACATGGTGTACATGGACATGATGAAGCCCGGCGTGCAAAAGCCGCATTGCGACCCGTGGTAATCGATCATGGCCTGCTGAACGGGGTGAGGCGCGCCGTCTTGCTCAAGCGCCTCTACCGTCCAGATTGCCTTTCCGTCAAGAGTGGGCAGAAACCTGATACAGGCGTTGATTGCCTGGAAACTGACCTGGCCGTCGGGCCCCAAACTGGCTTCCGTCACAGTACAGGCGCCGCAATCGCCCTCATTGCAGCCTTCTTTCGTGCCGGTCAACTTAAGTTCTTCACGCAGGTACTGCAACACCGTTTGCGTAGCCGAAACCGGGGCAACCTCGCAAAGTGTGCCGTTGAGATAAAAGCGGATGAAGCGTCGAACGTCCATGTTGTCTCCGTGGCGGGCGATGGCTATGAAAACACGCCTCGCCCCCTCTTTTATGACCGTGCCCCATAAGGACACTATAAACCCAAACAAAGCGGCATTCGAGCACCGCGCGGCGGGGCAAAATACAACAAGCCCGCACCGGGAACAGGCATCAGTCTCAAGTATCCGGCCGGGCGGGCCGCACGCCATCTTCAAGCAAGCTGCCGTCGACCACTCGCACATCACGCAATGTGCATTCATCGCAATTGGCTACGGTGCCGATACGGTCGACCACAATGAAATCACCCTGGCGCCCAAGCGACATCAAGGGGTGATGCCAGGTTCCCTGGTGGTAGTTCACACCCTGTCCCGCTTCAACGTAAAACGCACGAATGGCGGATTCATCGGGGCGATCATCGGCGCCGTTGGGGGCAACCACAGCCACGAAAGGCGTACCGTTGGAAGGTATCCAGGCCTGGCTGCCCAACGGATGCCGCTCTAGCATCCGAATGGTCAAGGGAAACTCGAAGGCATCGCCCCGAGCCATGCTGATGCCTGCTTGGCCGTCTTCGCCGGTGACCTGGACACGGCCCAGGTCATGGTAGCGGCGGGTGGTTCCTCCATTGATAGGAAACCACGGACGATCGCCCATCTCGATGACATCGCCGAAGGGCGAGAATGTTTCTTTCGTGAGGCGTTCCAGCTTGAGTATCGACATGAGGTCTCCGGGAGGCATAAAGGCGCAAACCCTAGCGGGCCAGCCGCCCCCAAATCCGTAGCCGGCTTACGCCGCCATCGGGAAACATATTGAGGCGCACATGAGTGACCGCCCCGACGGGCTTGATCTGCTCGCCGGAAAAGAAATGCTGCTTGTGCATCTCGGTTTTCTGCTGGCCCAGCAGCTCGGGCCAGAACATGGCCTGGGTCGTGATGGATTGATCGGTGCCCTGATCGACTCGCGCCGCCTGTATTGACACCGTGTCAGGATAATTGCCCTTGAAGTGCGCGGTGTCGACCTCGATTTTCTCGATGATGGCTGCATGGCCGAGCTCGATCACGCACCAGTCGTAACCGGGATCGCGCCTGCGTCGGGTTTCCCAGCCGTCGCCCATATTGACACCCCGACCGGGCATGATAAGACGGAAAGGCACGCCAAAATGAGCGTCGTTATAACTGACGATGCGTCCTCCGGCGGCCAGCGCCGAGACCTCATGCAGCGCGTCGGGGTCTTGGGAAGACCAATCGCATGACGGCTGGCCGTACACCCGGAAACGAGCTACGCCGCCATCAGGATATATGCTTAGCCGAACATGGGTCCATGGGCGCTCGTCGACCAGGGGCACAAAATGATGCGAGCCGCCCGACAATGACGTAGCGGAAACGATTTCCGTCCATTCAACATCGTTGCCAGGATCAGCGCCGCCCTCGCAATAACAGGCCTGCACCGTGGCAGCGGGGGGGAAGTTGCCGGTAAAATGGCTGGTGTCGATGTCAAACCCCTTGATCACGCCCGGCAGGCCAAGCCTGACCACCGCATGGTCGTGGCCCCCATTGCGGCGGCGTTGGGTTTCCCACCCGTCCACCCACTTGCCATGGTCATCGAATTTGCCCACGATGAATATGGACTCGGAGGATTGGAGCATGCGGTCGGCCGCCCCGAAAAAATCATCCGAGCACGAAACAACGCGCGCGCCGAAGTCGGCCGAAGCCAGATTGGCATAGCGAACCGCAAACACCGGCGGCTCGGCTACGGGTGGTGCGTTAATAACGGTTCCAACAGGCAGATTGGGGGCGGCCATGAAAACTCACTCCAAGAAAATGAGCACGCTCAGGCGTCGGGCGTGCTGATCAGGTCATCGAGACGAAATCGTCCGATCTTATAAATTTGCTCGAGGCATTCGGCGGTTTCGTCGGAGCGCGACAAAGCCAGGCGTCGCCGAAATTCTTCGATGATGCTGCGCCTGTCGTGGCCGCGAACCGCCAGAATGAACGGAAAACCGAATTTTTCGCGATACGCCTGGTTAAGGGCCGTAAGTTCGCTGTACTCTTCGGGTGAACATTGGTCAAGGCCCGCGCCTCGCTGCTCGGACGTGGATTCAGGCGTGAGCTTGCCCCGCACGGCCGCCTTGCCGGCCAGCTCGGGATGCGCCTGAATAAGCGCCATTTGGGCTTCGGCCCCCGCATCGACGATGCGATCGACCATGGCCTGGTGCAAGTCGTCGATTCCGTCGAAAGGACGCAGTGACGCCACTTGCTCGGCCACCCAGGGTGAATGCTCGAAGATCCCGCCCAGCATGTGCACGAATTGCGCTCCGGGCATGACGTTAAGCTCGGCAAGCGTTATACGGGTGCTCATGCCGCCCCCTCGGCCGCCGTGGCCTCGTAAGGATGGCGCTGAATCCAGTGCCGGGCGATATCGACGCGCCGACAGACCCAGACTTGCTCGTGACGCTGCACGTAATCGAGAAACCGCTGCAAGGAAGCAAAACGCCCCGGCCTGCCGACAAGCCTGCAATGCAGGCCGATGGACATCATCTTGGGTGTGTCTTCTCCTTCGGCGTAGAGCACGTCGAAGGCGTCCTTAAGGTAGGTGAAGAAATGGTCGCCGGTGTTGAACCCCTGGGGCGTGGCAAACCGCATGTCGTTGCAATCGAGCGTATAGGGCACGATCAGATGCGGCTTGCGCGAACCGTCGGATGTCTCGACAGTGGTCCAGAAAGGCAGATCGTCGCCGTAGTAATCGGAATCGTAAAGAAAGCCGCCATGTTCGACCACCAGGCGCCGCGTATTGGGGCTGTCTCGGCCGGTGTACCAGCCCAGGGGCGTCTGGCCGGTGGCGGCCGTGATCGTTTCGATGCAGCGGCGCATATGCGCCTGCTCGACGTCGGACGGCACAGATTGATAGTGGATCCAGCGATAGCCGTGGCCCGCGATCTCGTGGCCCAACTCGACCATGGCCCGCGCCACCTCGGGATTTCGCTCAAGCGCCATGCCGATGCCAAACACAGTAAGCGGGAGGTGGCGGCGTTCGAACTCTTTGAGAATTCGCCACACGCCCGCCCGGGAGCCGTATTCGTAAATGGACTCCATCGACAGATGGCGGTCGGGATACTCAGCGGCGCCGATGATTTCGGACAAGAACTGTTCGGAACCGTCGTCGCCGTGCAAAACGCAACGTTCCCCACCCTCTTCGTAGTTAAGTACGAACTGGACCGCCAGCCGCGACTTGCCCGGCCAATCGGCAAAAGGCGGATTGCGCCCATAGCCGAGCAGATCGCGTGGATAGATGTCGTTCATGAGTTTTCCTCGAGCTTGACGCTGAATGCCGCCCAGGGATCAGCACGCCCGGGCGAATTTTCCAGCATGCGTTCTTCACAATCGCTCAAATGATGCGACATGGCTTGGCGAGCGCCTTCGCGATCGGATGCCTCGAGCAGATTGAGTATCTGATCATGCTCGGCATACGAGCAAGTGGTGCCCCCAGGGGTGTCGCGGTAGGCGATGATTAGGGTCGTGCGTGAGCATAGGCTGTGCATGAGCTCGGTAAGCACGCCGTTGCCGGCTTGCTGGGCCAGCTTTACATGAAATGCATTGGACAGCCTGAGCCAACTGATGCGGTCGCCGCACTCGAACGCCTTGCGCTCTTGGCGGACCATGTCGCGCAACGGCTCAAGGCGCTGCGCCAGATCGGGCAAAGCTATGAGTTTGTCGATCAGCAGGCATTCCATGTCTCGCCGCAGATCGAACACGTCGCGCATCTCGGCCGGACTGGGCCGCCATACAAAAGCGCCCCGATTGGGGCGCAGCACCACCAGCTTGTCGTGGGCCAGCTGCGCCAAGGCTGCTCGAACGGTTGCGCGTGAGCAGGAAAAAATCTCGCATAAGGCCGCTTCGGTGAGCTTGGCGCCGGGCAGCAGACGGCGATCCATGACGGCATCGAAAATATCGGCATGGACGCGGTCGACCTCGCTGCCGCCCAGACCGCCCTCTAACAGCGAGGAAGCTCGGGGTGCGGCAATGTCGCTGCCGTATTCAGCGCGCTGATCGAGACAAAGCATGTTTACTCCGTATGCCTGATACCGGTTCGAATACCCAGCCTCAGCAGTTTGGACATTTACGCGACCGCCTTCGAAACACAATTTTCAAAAAAGATATGGGCAAACCGCTATTGACAATTATTGGCAGCTAAAACAGAATCGTCAACATAAATTGTTGACAATCCCGAGCGCCCTCGGGTTTCCACCCATAAAAACACCGGCCTCTACACACCGGCCAAGCGGAGACAACATGGGAAAGCTTTCCACGCACGTGCTTGACACCATGCACGGCGCCCCTGCCAAAGGGGTGGCGGTAGAACTCTACGCCTTGAACGGCACCAGCCGTGAACGCGTCATGCAAACGCGCACCAACGCCGATGGCCGCTGCGACGAGCCCTTGCTGCAAGGCCCAACGCTCAAGCCGGGCCGCTACGAATTGGTATTCCATGTGGGCGACTATTTCTCGGCAAAACAAGTCGCCTTGCCCGATCCCCCCTTTCTTGACCAGGTCACGGTAAGTTTCGGCGTTTCCGATGCGTCGCAAAACTATCACGTGCCCCTGGTCGTGACGCCCTGGTCATACTCCACCTACCGCGGCAGCTAATCGTCCGCGCGGCGGCGCCGCGCCCCAATCGCCGATCGGCACAAAGGAATACGACTCATGGAAGCTTACCTGTTGGAATTCGGCAATCTGCTGCTGCGCTGGTTGCACGTTATCGCGGCCATCGCCTGGATCGGCGAATCCATTTACTTCGTCATGCTCGACAACAGCCTGCGACCGCCCCAATCGGCTGAAGATAAAAAACGCGGAGTCTTCGGAGAAATGTGGGAGGTCCATGGCGGCGGCTTCTATCACAATCAGAAGTACCTCACCACTCCCGAAAAAATGCCCGACCACCTGCATTGGGCATTCTTGAAAGCCTATACGACCTGGCTTTCGGGCTTTGCCATTTTCGCCAGCATGTACCTGGCCAAGCCCACGTTCTACTTGGTCAACCCGGGCAGCGATTGGGCTTGGGTCGCCTCGCTTGGCGGCTGGCAAGCCGGCGTCGTCGCTGTCGCCTTCCTGGCATTCGGATGGGTCATATACGATCAGCTCTGTCGCCGCATCAGCCCCACCATGGAGCGCGATGGCGCGTTAAGCGTGGCGGTGGCCGTCATGATGGTGGCCGTTTCTTATCTTGCCTGCCAGATATTCCCCGGGCGCGCAGCCTTCCTGATCACCGGTGCGGTAATGGCGACTTGTATGTCGGCCAACGTCTTCTTCTGGATCATTCCGGGCCAGCGACGCATGGTTCGCGCGCTCAAGGCCGGAGAACAGCCCAATGCCCTGGACGGCAAGCGAGGCAAACAGCGCTCGGTGCACAACACCTATTTCACCTTGCCGGTCGTGTTGCTGATGCTCAGCAACCACTACTCTTTCATCTACAGCGGCCCGCATGCGTGGATCATCCTCAGCCTTTTCATTTTCTCGGGCGCCGCCATCAGGCAATATTTCGTCTTGCGTCATAGCGGGTCGCACAAACCGGCCTATCCCATTGCGGGTGTGGCGCTGCTGGTAATCATTGCATTCCTGGCCGCCCCCAAGCCTTCCCCCATGGCAAGCGCCGATTCAAGTGATGCCGTCACCACGGCACAGGTAATGCAGATCATGGAATCCCGTTGCGTACAGTGTCATGCCGCCAAGCCGACGCAGCCGGGCTTTCCTGCGGCGCCTGCTGGAATGGCTCTTGAAACTGAACAGCAGTTGCTTGCCCACCCAGACCTGATCAAACAGGTTATTGCCAACAACTACATGCCTTTGGGTAATCTCACCCGGATGACACCCGAAGAACGCAGCCTTATTGCCGCTTGGCCGGGACGCTGATAAAACACGCTCAGTCTACGCACATATAGCCTCTGGTGCGGCCTTCGGAAGGTACGGCCGAGGTGCTGTCAGCGATGCGTACCGGCCCATAACCCGGCGGACACGAACAACTGCCCGTCACGGGGTTAAGACCCGTGGCGGTGCAGCCCGAAAGGCTGTTCAGCGAATAACCGCCGCCACCTCGTCCGCCCGCCGATGCCCAGCGGCCCGCCCGGCAAACCAGCAAACCTCCATGCTGCTCTTGGACGACGACCCCTTCAAGCGCACACAAGGTTTGCGCAACCGCTTCCGTATTAATGTGAAGATGTTGTTCCACATATAAGGCTGACTGGGTGCTAAGGTTGCCGGCAATGCTGGCCGACCCCTGGAACTGGGGATCCCGGTGGTCCCGCACCCTTAGGTAAGCCAGGCTGTCCAACTGCTCTGCCGTCACGGCCAGTGCAACCGTTCCCACCGGCAATGGGGCCATCCCGACAACCGGAGGATTCGGAAACGAGAATGCGGCGCCCCCCACCGTATGGGGCCGATCTTCCATGACGGCTCCGCCGCTCCCCTTGGAGACCAGTAACCAATGAGCGACCATCGACGGATGATGAGCGCGCGAAACATCAATGCCCATGGGTTGATCGCTATAGACAAGAGCGTCTAGCCGGCAGGCCTCTGAGGGACAATCCGCCCCGCGTATCAGTTGTACTCCCGCGCCCACGCCTCGCGCGCCGTGCAATGGAAAACCCGGGGCGAGAAACCCGGCCACCCTCAGCTCGGCCGGCGTCGGACGAAGGGGGTCGCTAAACCCGGCAAGCTGCGCGGCCTCGCCTTGCTCAACCAGAGCGCCGGCATAGCGCTCAAGATATCGCATTACCGCCTGTTGCAGCGAAGCCATCCAGACCGCATGGTTCTCTGCCATGGCGTCACGGCCTCTTTGTGCGAAACGATCAGCGGCGAAGACCGCCAGCAAAGTCGCAATCAGCAAAGCAATCGTCAATTCAAGCAGGGCGAAACCCCGCTGCCTGCGCAAGGGTGTGCTCATAGGTGGGAGCTCGGCTTAACTGCTGACCGTGAAGACGAAGTCATTCGCGTCACCCCGTGCGCAACGGGTTTCGACCGCCAACGCGCTGTAGGGTGTCGAAGCGTCCTTAACGACGGTTGCCCCGCCGCCATCAGCTGCAAGCGTGATGACGTCCGATACACGCTGCATGATGGATGCCAGCGAGGGACATGCCGCATGATGGACGCGCGACAGCCCGATGGAAAAGGCCGCGCCCGCGGAGACGGGCTGCACCGTTAGCTCGCCATCTGAGCCCAGCCCGTGCAGCACTCTGGCCGTTGCATCGACGCCAACCACAGAGAAAATGCTGGAATCGCGCGCCAATGCAGCGAAGTGCGCGGTGCCGATGTCGGCATAGGGCTGTGAACTGCCGTTGGGAACATTGACCTTGGTTTGAAGAATGAACCGGGCAAGTTCTTCGCCGGCCTTGGGTACTTTGTTCTCGACGATATAACTGCCTATGGCAGGAATGCCGATAATGGCCAATAACAGAACAATGGCGGTGACAATGGATACCTCGACTAGCGAAAAGCCTTTCTGGCGGACGGCGTTAAGGTTTGCTGCGTTCATGGAGAGCTCCTTGGGTCGATGAAAAAAAGCGTGCCTTGGGTCATTCATTGGCTCGCATAGAAAATCATGAGAGATCGACGCAACTCGTCGATGACGGCGTAATGCCACAAGCCCAGCGCCAACATCCCGGTTACGCAGCAAGCCAGCAATGACCAGCGAAGCGTCTGGGCCTGCCGCGCCACCTGTGGCAGCACCCGCCCGTCAAGGCGGTCACGCAGCAGCATCAGGGCGTCGACCAAACCTCGAGCGTCGGCCATGTCCTGCAAATACCAATACAGCTCTCGATCAAGCAGGCCCGTATCAAATGTTTCGGCGCCCACCACCCCATGGTCGATGCGGCCCAGCATGCCGTCCAGGTGCCCACGCATCCAGGGTGACGCGCCAACGCAAAGCATCGCCAGCGCGGTGCGCAATTGAGTGGAGGAAGCGTCACGTCGCTGAAGCAGCACGGCCAGGAAAGACATGAAGCCCAACGCACTGAGACAACGATGAATGCGCCAAATGGAGCAATGATCCAAAAGGCGGCGAAGGGGGCCGGTCAAGTTGGCAACCGACCAACCGACCGCCACCGCTCCCAGGATCAAGACAATGGCCGCCGGCGGCCATGCCGACTCCACCACGGCGGCAAACCCGAACAAGGCCCGTGTGCGGGAACCGAAGTACTCGACCGGCAAGGCCTCGAACAAGCTCGCCAGTCGTGGCACGGTGAACAGCGGCACGGCCAGGATCGTTGCAGCCAACACGCACAGGGACAATACCCCGGACCGTATGGTTGCCCGCAGTATGTGTCGCGAGTGTCGCGCCAGCCCCGCCACATGCGCCAGGTCTCGTAACGTATGGACAAGCGCCTCGTTGCCGGAGATCTGCGCGACGCGGATTAGAGCCAGCTCGCTTGCGGGGAAACATCCAGACCATGTGGCGTAGAGATCGCCGCCGGACTCCGCATAAATGCGGCTCCAGGACGCCGCCAGGCGGCCGCGCGCAGTCCCTGCGTAGCGACGCGCGTCACGCTCGAAAACATCGCGCAACGAATGCCGGCCCCTGGCGCTTTGCATCGAAGCCGATAGAAACTCGTAGTAGTCGGCGCGCGCTGAACTAAACATACGGCTATCCCAGTATGTTGCCAACCCGCCCAGCATCCCGGCGCCTCGCATGACAACCCCCCGCCTCATGCCGCAGCCTCGACACCGGCACCGAACCCAAGCCGATACAGCCGCGCCTGCGCGGGAAGCGACATGAATGCCCGCTCGACATCGCGCACATCGATAAGGCCGAGCAAGGCTTTATACATGGCGCAATGCAAGATGGATGAAAGTGCTTCCGGACGATGCGTGCCCGGAAATACCGGCGCAGGCCGGCAGAGATAGGCAAGGCTGTCGCCGCGCCGGATTGAATGCAGCAGCTCGTGATCCAGGGTCGGCTCAATGTGCTCGGCGACCACGCTGCGGCCGTGGTACCCCGCCAATTCACTTGGCCCCGCCTGCCTGCACTTGTCGCAGCCGGCCGGATTACGCAACCGCACACATCGCGGGTCGCCGTCATAAAGCCGCGCCAGGATGCCCAGCCATCTGCTCCACGAACCCGACCCGGCCGGTGAAGCCTGCATTTTCATGGCTTCGCCTGCCGGCACGCAACAATTTGAACAAAGCAGAGGCAGCAAGGCCTGATGCACAAGCAACTTGAGCACCCCCGGGGTGGCAAGAAAATCGCGCGGCACCCCGATGAAGTCGGACGCCAGCCGATCTCCGACTAGCGCCGCGCCGGCGGCATGCGTAGTCGTGTACACGCTCACACCAGAGCCCGCCAAGTCGAGAAACGCCCGGCCTGACTCCAGGTCTCGGACTTCCCCGAGCAACACGTCATTCATGGCCGAGCGCTTGAGGGTTCGCAACTTTGCGCCGTAGTCGTCGTGGGCGGTTTCACGCAGCTCGCGGGCCACAGTGTTCTGTACTGCGTTGGGAATAAGGTACTCGACCGGGTCTTCCAGGGTAACGACCTTGCGATCAGATGGCACGCCCGCGATCAACGCAGCAAGACTTGTTGATTTGCCCGAGCCGACCGAGCCCGAGAAAACAATGGCTCCCCCTTGAGTCGCCATGGCTGACTCGATTATTTCGCATTGATGCGGCAGGTAGCCCAGTTGGGCGAGCGTGGGCGTTTCCAGCCATGCATCCCGATGCAACAGGCGCAAACATACACTGGGGCCGCGTTCGGCCGCCAGCGACGCCCAGCGCAGCAGCACCTGCCGGCCATCGACGGTCTTGACAAGGCTGCCCTGCTGTTCGTTCGTGGGGTCGAATACCGCGCCATTGCCCCCGCGAACGTCCATCCACACCACCGCCAGCATATCCAACAAGGTGCGGGTCGGAATGCGCTGGAAACGCTCCGGCGCAACATAGCGACCCGATAATGTGAACCTCACCTCGGAATCAGGATCGCGCAGACGAATATTGATGTGCAGATCACTGGCGCCATTGCGAACTCCCCATTCAAGCATGTCTTGGAAAGCGTCGGACAACGCCGTCCCGGAAGTTTTCGCATCACTTCGCGCGTGCGCGCTCGACACGCCTGCCGTGATCTGACCTCGCGCGATGGCCAACAACAATGGCGCCGGCAAGACGTAGCGCTGCGTCTGCGCCAAGCGGTAGCCGCTGCTGATCACATGCCGCGCCAGCGCATCGGCCTGGTCGCCATTGACGTGCTCGGCCAGAGCCAATATGGCCACTGTTTCGTCTTCCAGTTGTATGGGGCAAAGCCGGGCGGCCAAGGCCTCGACATCCAATTCGCGACTGAGCGAACGCAAGAAGGCCGGACGGATGCGAAGCATGTCGTCCGGACCATCGAACACAGGGACGCTGGCGCTGTCGAAGCCGGGCGCCGGCGCGGTGGCCGTCATCGTTTTATGGCCGGAAAGTCGGGTCCATGCGCTACGCATATTTCAGTTCCTTTGGATACCCTGTGCCGGGGCACAGAGAGATTCGCGCTGTTCGCCAAGCGCGATTTCCACGCAACGCTCGGTGATGTCCACAAGGCGCATGCGATGTGTCTTTCCCGGCCCCACAGCCTGTGGCCGGCCCCGCATGAACAAAAGCGTCTGGCCATCGACCATTACCTGCGCCATAAGCTTGCGGCCCACCCCATAAATGGCAACGAGGCTGGCCGCAGACGGCCCGCTGCTGCTTGACGGATCGAAGCGCTGCCCGGTGATCGTGGCGCCGGACACATCACTTTGGGCACGCAAACGCTTCAGCGCCTGCTCTGTTTCCAGCCGCATCAGCTCGCGCACTGAAAGCTGGTCGGCGGCCAGCTCGTCGACTTCATTTGCCGGCTCAGCGCCGGCGCAATACGCAACCACCGCCAGCAAGCCGGCAATTTTCCGGCAACGAAGCGCCCGCCACCTGCCGGGCTGCCCGCGCCTACGCTTTGTCGGCGCCAAGTAATTCATAGAGGTCTCCGTGAAGCGTGACGCGCAAACGGCTCGACGCAAGCGTGGGCGAGGTTGCCGTGCCCATGACAAGGCTGAAGCTGCGCCATCCAATGGAATGAGTATGCGGAAGCAGCAGGCTCACTGACCGCAAAGGACCTTCGAACCGGACCGCGCTGCTGGAATACCCAGGCATGCCCGCAGGCTGCGGTAGCGGCTGTCCTTCATCATCCAACGGCGCCCTGATCTCGATGACCTTGGATGGACCAATCTCGATTTTGCTGAATGCCGTCCGCATGCTCTGCCAGGCGCTTTGCAAATGGCGACGGTTATGGGCGCTTGTATTCAAATGACGCGGACTGACTACCTGTGTCGAGGTACGAAATTCCCAGGCGGCGCTTGCTCGCTCGATCGAGGGAAAGCTCAGCGCCCACCCCGACGGTACGCTCGTCAGCAAACCCTCATTGTTCGCACGAGGATGGCGACGATCAAAATCCGCAACGCAGCGCCATAACGCTCCGTCCGCCTGGCAGGCGACTCGGGCCAGACTCCAACCCGAAATCCGGGCCGGCACGCCTTGAACTTGCCGAAGCGCAGCATGAGTGGCTGTCACGCCATGCACCGTCATACCCCGTTCGGCGTCTTGTATGGCTTGACGCCACCGGGATTCAATTTCGGCCGTCGGGATGGCAGGTTGTGTTGTCTGGACAGCACGGGGAAACCATGCCCCATGCACGGCCGCCAACAATGCACACGTCAGGATCAGGCAGCAGATCCGAAAAAGCCATTGGCGACGGCGGCGGCCGGTATCACGCAGCAAAGTGCCCGGTTCTGACGCCTTGGCTATGGATTCAAGACTGGGAGCGTCGTCGCCGGCGCCTAGTACCACCAGACGGGGATGCGCGCCCCGCAGCGCCTCCAACACCAGGTGCGCTTGCTCGATCGAACGGCAAACGACGTCGGTGCGCGACATTACCGCCCCCTCGTGCACCGCCACCAGCCAATAGCCGGCCAAACCCAGATGCAGAACGCACGCGACACTGCCCGTCGGATACAAGCGCGCCATGTTCTGTGCTGCGGAGTGAAGCGTACACCGACGCAAGGCCGCCGAAGCGCGCAACAACCCATATCCGAAAGATGCAGGCGAAGGGCCATCCAGAACGAGGTGGGTTGCCTTGCGCTGACGTGCGATACGTTTCGCGGCCCTGGATGCCCGACCGCTGATCAAAGGCTGCCATTCCAGCCCGAAGACCAAGTGGTAAGTCAAGACGGGACGAATCAATATATCGTGCATGGCGGACCTTTTCAGCCCTCTTCAAGTTGGGCGGTGACCACCATGATGGTCGTCAGGTGCTGGCTGGCGGCCCTATCGCTGCCCCCCAGCACCATAGGGAATCCCGGATTGAGCCTGCGCTCTTCCGTCTCTTCCTGGCGACGCTCGAACCCCGAGATAACCAACGGCTGCCCCGGCCGCAGCGCCACCTGCTGCACCGTTCCGTTGCCATCTATGGTGATTTGCTGCAACTGCAGCGGATGAGCTTTGTCGCCAAAGGTGATCGACCTCAAGGGCTGGGCCACGGTATTGTCGTAAGCCACCGAAAGCAGGATCTGGCCGTCTTCTTGCGCGTCAGGCACCAGCGTCAACAGCGAACCGACAGTTTCCTCACGCTGACTAACCGACACGGTAGGCAGTGCCGCGCCCGAGCCGTCGGGCAGCGCGGTCGTCTGGACCTGGTCTATGTACGAGAAGGTGGTGCGCACCGCATGTGAGACAGGCCTGCGATTCAGAGTAAGAACCGGCAAACTGCTGCGACGAACTATCTTTCCGGCCTTCCCCAAGGCCTGCACCACCAGCTCTGATCCGCTGAACGAGCCTTGCTGGAGCCCCAAGCCGAGTCCGCCGGCCTGCTCAAGCGCACTGCCCGGCATAAATGCCGCAGCGGCCAACTTGGCGCTGGAGAACAGCAGGTTCCAATCAAGCCCCGCGTCGCCTGACTCATGGGTCGCCAGCGTGATCTCGTCCACGATAAGCCGTACGCGCCGCGTCAGTGAACGATTCTCTTGTTCAAGATACAAGGCTATGCGCTGCAGCACCTCGGGGGTGTCGGTAACCACGACCAGGGAACTGGCGCCGGGCTCGGCGACCACCACGCCGGCTTGGGACAAGAAGGGCTCTATCCGCTGGCGCACGACCTCCATCAGAGCCACCTTGCCGCCGCTAAGCCGGGTCTTGGACACACTTGAGAAACCCTGGCCGGACGTCTCGCTTCCCGCGCCCAACGCCGCTTCAGCATCGGCATTGAGAGTAAGGGCCCGCACATTGAATACCCGGGTTTCAGTGCGATAAAACTCGATGCGCTGCTCGGTGTAGCGCCACCGCACGCCTAGTGTGGCGGCAATGCGATCAAGCAGTTTGCTCAGTGGCCCCGGTTCGCCCGACAAAGTCATTGAGGTCGATGCCCCGACGGCATGAGCTGATGCCGCCGCGCCCCCGCCCAGGCGGGGCGAAAAGCGTTCCTGGGGTAGCAGTGCATCTGGCCGGACATGGACAGGAATGCCTGTTGCCAACGTAATGCGCTGTGCAATGGCGGGCAGATCGAGCGCCGCACCCGGGAAAACCAATGTCGTACGTACGTCCGCACGCAAGGCGGGAGGAAGCGTGATCTCGCGCGCCAAGGGCTGGGCGCGACCGGCCAACCAGGGACGATCCACATGCTGTGCCGCACGTCGCGCCCGTGCACTGCCCACCGCATCGGAAAAGATACGGCGCTCGTTCGTCACCTGTGCGTGGGCAGCCTCTGCCGAGAGGGTAATTTCTTGCAGCTTCTGTTGCAGGGCGCAACCTGCCAGCGGCGCAATGACACACAACACGGCAACAAGCCGCCACCCCGGCATGGAGCGCAACACGCCGGCGGGCCTGGGCATAAGCGGCCCATCAAGCTGCGAACGAGGGGCGGTCATCAGGCTCGCTCCAGAGGCGCGCTACGGTCGCAGCTTTGCGCATACGAGACAACACGCAGAACCTTGTTCGCATAGAAACAGGGCTGCAACGGCCGCTCTGACAGCTCAGTGGACGCAAGCAACTGCTGCACAGCCTCTTCGAACTCCAGTTCAAAAACGGCGGTTCCGGCAATAGGAATATCTATGTCAACAGCCCAGTGCTCTGCTTCGAATGTCCATCCCGCGGACCGTGCCCAGCGCGACAAGGCCAGGCGTAAGTTACCGTCTTCGGGGGAAACCCGATAACGCAGCATGGGCTTTGCCTCGGGCGTCATACTCAACGAAAAGGCCACTGCCTCACCAGCCGGGGATGACACTGAAGACAAAGGAGCGATGGCCGCGACATTCGGCGCGGGCGCCAAGTGGGCAGCGGGACGCTCCGCATCATTTACGGGAAACTCCCCGGATTTGGCCACGAGCGCGGCTGTCGGCCCATCAGATGCTGTTTCCAGCGGCTCGTAATCGGATAAGGAAATTTCGTCGTTGGCCGCCACTTGCCGCGCCTGGCTCTGGAGCGCCCCGGCACGCAGGATCAGCAATGGCCACACGCCATCAAGCACGACATACGGGCCTTGCACCCGATGCGTCAAAAGCCGGTCGCCCTGTTCGGTGCGAGCAAAAATGGCGGGAATCGTTTGGCTTGGAGCGAATTGCAACCAGGTGTTCCGGCCATCATCGAACACTTGGATCGGACCCGCCTGCCGATCGCCCGACAAGCGCCAGGAGAAGTCGTAAGAAGCTTCTGCAGACGCTACCGAGTTGGTTTGCAGAGGACCAAATAAGGACCAATCGGGCAAGCTGGCGCAGCCCACAGCCAGCGTTGCCCATAGCCCCACGATACAAGCCTTCACCGCCGTTTGCGTTGTCATCGACCCGCCCACCAATCATTGAGTTGAGTCGATATTGGCCAGGCTTAAGCCCAATCGCCAGACCGAGATATACGCATGGAAGAAAACGTCCCAACGTGCAGGCGATTTCTATTGAAAGGTTTACCTCTATAGTTCAACAACTTACAGCCATTACCTGCCAACCGGCTTTAAATTCCCCACTACGTCGGCCAGACGTATTCAATTTGTCACACCAAACTTCGTACCTGTCTGGTACTCTAGAGCCGCGTGGAAGGTACCCATTACAACTGAGCTAACCAGCCAAAAAACCTTTCCTCCGGCCTCCACCGGGCCATATGCTGCGGCTGCGCGCCGTACGTCAGGGCGCTGCAACGGCACACACAATAATTATGCTGCCAGCTTGGTCGGGTCGAGCAATCGCATTGCGATAAGTCCTTGACCAGCCCACCGAAAACGGCACTCACTCAGGAGACTAGTCATGAACGAAATCATTGAGCAGTACTGGGCTCGTGCACTGAAAATCACGCGCCAATATGAATCAGGCGAGGTCAACTTCGCCGACCTCACAGGCCTGGGCGACGAATTCGCAGCTTCGTTCATCGAAGAACTGAACGACATGCCCGAGCCTATACGTGCGCGATATTGCGCCGGACTCGAAACCAAACTCAGCACCGCCATAGCTAAAAACGACTTCGACAGCCAGGCGGCGCAAGCGCTCAGCGAACTGCGTGTTTCCATCATGCGCACCCCCATCTACTAGTAAACAAGCCCCATAAGGGCACGCGGCTCACCGATCCCTCGGGGCTTCGTGCGGCTTACTCCCAAGCCCGGCTTTTGCCGGGCTTTTCGTTCTGCCTCGCTCGCAGCCGCTAAAATGGGGGCCATGAAAATCGCTTTTGTCTTTCTAAGCATGCTGGCCATGACGCTCACGTTCTGGTGGGCCGCGCGACGGCATGATGGGCGCTCTCGTCTGAGCTGGCGGGATAAACGACGCATCGCCGTTCAGAGCCTGGTGGCAGGTATCGCGGTCTATTTTTTCTTATTGTTGGCTGCCGCCCTATTCCTGACTTTTTCAAACGTTTAAAAGGGGCGCAGTTGTTCACGGTTGGCCCTCCACGTCTGGCGACAAATAGAATAGAATGTAAAGGACTTTACATTCAGTGCCCAGCTGCGGCCATCTTGTCACAATTGGGCTGTTAGCCGTTCTGCTGTCATGCGGTTCAGCCGCCAGGGTTTCTCGGTTCCAGAATGCTATGCGTCGCCCTATTCCCACACGTCAGAATTTTCTGCTGGTTTGCTTGCTTGGTACATTGCTAAGCGGGGCTTCTGCCGCATCGAGCAACTGGCCGGCGGCACCCTCGCGCCTGGCGCTTGATACGCCGTACGGCACGCTTCAGGTCATTGATAACGAGTACATCTATGAATCCAGACTGCACTTCAACGACGCCGATGTAGCGCCTGTTGTCGAGGGCCTGCTCAATATTCCCTATGCTTTCAGCCTGCCTTCTTCGCAAATTGCGCTGGTTTCCATCAACACAGGCAACGCCGAATGTCCGGTTTCGTATCGTTGGGTCGTCTTGAAGGAAAAAGGCTACACCATGTCACCGGCCTTTGGTTCATGCTCTGATCAGATCAAGGTGTCGGTCAAGGGCAGCTCATTTGTGGTGCACACGCCCAACGACCAGAAGCCGGATAAAATAGACGAGTACGCCTACGACGGGAAAACCATTCGTAAGCGCACGCGTCCCTGATCACTCTTGGCAAATAATTTTGGCGAATCCTGAATCTTGGGGGTTTCTGCACCCCGAATGTCATGGCCAGAACGCCCTTCTGTTCTTCAGCTGGGATCTGGCTAAAACCATCGAGCAGCAATTCAAGCTGCATGCCGATTCACCGGTTTCGACGCAACTGCTCGAAGCGCAAAAAGCGGTCGACAGGCTTCTTAACCAATACGTGCAAATCCAGGCTAATCCCAAGGCCTTCGAGGGCCAGAGCATCACTCTCAAGCTCGAGCAAGCCAGCTCCGAAGCCGAGGGCGTGCCAGTGCTGGCATTACAAACGTCTCCTGAGTTGGAAGCTCTTATCCTCGAGATGCAATCGCAATTGCAAGGCCCGCGATCCATCAACTAGAATTTCGCACGGTACGAGCAGAAATTTTAAGCCGGCTGTCGTTATCAGCTCGCCATATTGGTGGAATCTTCGCTTGAGCATGGCTGCAAAAGCAAGATATCGCTGGCCAAAGTCACGTTGTGTTGGCCTGACACCCCCGCCCGGATTGCTTCGCGAAGCAGATCGAGCAGTTCGTCCTCGCGTTTTTCAACGTGCATCGAGGGCACGTATATCGTGTCGTCCCTACTCAAGTACAAAAGGCAACCCTCTGCGTCTTCGAAATAGGCCTTGATATGCCCTTCGATGCCTTTATTCAAACGCTTAATGAATTCACCGTGCGACATTTTTTCCCACGACAGTTGAACAATCCGCGGCACGCAAAATCGTGTTGACCGCAAGCTTAGCGACAGCATGTCGCCCTGTAAAGACGCAAATGGCGTAGTCCTTCTAGTATATTTGTCATGATCCCAAGCGGCGTCACAGTATTGGCGCAAAGAGAAGCTGCTGAGTTAAGCTACAAAAGCCGGCAATACTTTGGGCGCAACCCAACAAGGAGATCTGATGCCCCCTACCGTCGCCACGGCCTCTCACGATTTCAGTGCCCTGTTCCACGAAATCTTCACCCGCTCCTCCGAGGGCATACTTCTGATCGACAAGCGCGGGCGCATCACTTGGGCTAATGAAGCCGCATTGCGGATGCACGATGCCGATGGGCCGGCAGACCTTGGGGGTACCGCTGCAGGCTACCGAAAGCGCCATTCGCTGCGCTTTCGCAATCTTCGCCCGCTCAGCCCCGAGCAATATCCAATAGACCGACTCAAGCGCAACGGTAGCTTCAATGAAATATGCCTGGAGGTCAGGCGCAAGAATGACGACGGCTTTCGTCGAATTCTTGAGTTCCGCGGCCTAGCTCTTGAGAACGACGGCAATACATTTTCGCGCGCCCTTGTCATGCTGGATGCGACCGAAAAACACGAAGCCCAGGAACGGTTCGAAAAGACGTTCAACGTCAATCCCGCGCCCGCGATCATCTGCAAGCTTGCCGACCTGCGCTATATCAAGGTAAACCACGGATTTCTCGGCATGACCGGCTACCGGCGGCAAGACCTCATCGGGAAATCCGCCCATGACATCGACGTGTTGCGCCAGGCCGAGCAACGCCAGGAAGCCCTTGAAAGCCTGGAGCAAGGCGCGACCATCCCTCAGATGGAAGCCGTGCTTCGACGGTCGGACGGCAGCGACCTGCATGTCATTGTTGCGGGACAGCCGGTGGACGTCGACAGTGATCCTTGCATGTTATTCACCTTCATCGATCTTACAGCCCGTCGGCAGGCACAGGAACGTCTACGCCAGTCAGAAGAAATTTTCTCCACGGCTTTCAGGCTTGCTCCTGTGCCAATGACATTAAGCACGCTTGCGGATGGCCAACTACTAGAGGTCAACGAGGCCTTTTTACGAACCACCGGACACGCCGACATAGACGATGCCAATCAGGCGCTAAGCAAACAAGAGCTATGGCTTGATCCGGACGCACAAGAAAATCTCGCCAAGCTGGTCGACCGCGACGGAAGCATACGCAACGTCGAGATACAGCTGCGCCTGCGATCGGGACAGTTCCTGGATTGCCTGGCGTCGGCGGAAATGGTCACTATCGGCAGCGACCGGTGCATACTCTGGGTGATTCAAGACATTACCCAGCGAAAGCGCTCAGAAGCCGAGTTGATGCAAGCCATCGAAGTGGTCATGCAGGATGCCTCATGGTTCAGCCGCAGCGTGATAGAGAAACTGGCCCAACTGCGGGGAAGTCATGGCAAAGCAGGGAAATCAGCTGAACTGGCCGACCTGACCCAGCGCGAACACGAAATCCTCGTCCACATGTGTCAAGGCAGCGATGATCGCGAGATCGGCCGGGCGCTTGGCATATCCCCGCATACAGTTCGCAACCATGTCGCTGCCGTGTATAGCAAGATAGGCGTCCACCGCCGAGGCGCTGCCATTATCTGGGCGCTCGAACGCGGCATGGGCGGTTAAACGGCTTACGGCCCCATTCATCATTCGCCGCTAGGAGCCTCTTAATGGAGCCCATACTCGCACCCGGCAGGAATTGTTGGCGGATCGAGCAGTGCGCCCGCGCTTCCGTCATTATCGATGCGGCCGACTACTATCGCTGCATACGCCAGTCAATGGTTGTCGCCCAGCATAGAATCTTGATCATAGGCTGGGATTTCGATACTCGAGTCCTGCTCGAACCGACCAAGCGGCGAGAAACGCTGGGGCATTTTTTTCTCTCCCTGGCCAAGCAGAACCCCGCGCGCCGCATCGACATTCTTAAATGGAGCTTTGGTGCGAAAAAGCAATTCCTGTCTCCCAGAGCAGCCTGGACCCTGTGGCGCTGGGCTCGCACCGAAGCCATCGAATTCCATTTCGACGGCGCTCATCCAGCGGGTTGCAGCCATCATCAAAAAATTGTTGTACTCGATGATCGGCTTGCGGTCTGCGGCGGCATCGACATCGCTACGGCCCGGTGGGACACATCGCGCCACGCAGACGAAGACCCACACCGGCGTCTGCCGAACGGCAAGCCATACCCGCCCTGGCACGATGCCACCATGATGCTTGCCGGGCCGATCGCGGCCGTATTGGGCGAACTTGGCAGTGACAGGTGGTTTTGCGCCACATCGAAAAAACTCGAACCTGTTGAATCTCCCGCCCGCGAGATGTGGCCCGCAGACCTTGCGGTCCAATTCGAAAACATTGCCGTGGGTATTGCCCGCACGCGCGCCCAATACAACGACCTTTCCGAAGTACGAGAAATCGAAGCCCTTTATCTGGATATGATCAGTGCGGCCAAGCGCTTTGTGTATATCGAAAACCAATACTTCACATCAGCCAAAATTGCCGGAGCCATCGCCAAGCGGCTCGAAGAGCCCGACCCGCCTGAATTCGTGCTGGTTATGCCGCGCACCGCAGACGGCTGGCTTGAACAAATGGCCATGGACGCCGCACGCACACGCCTGGCACGCCAAATCGCCGAATGCGATCACAAGAACCGCTTCCGCATTTATGTTCCCGTTACTCAGCAAGGCGGCGACATCTATGTTCATGCCAAGGTTGCCATCGTCGACGACCGGCTTCTGCGCATCGGTTCGTCGAATCTCAATAACCGGTCGTTGGGGCTGGATTCAGAGTGCGACGTGATCATAGACGCAGCGTTTGAGCCCAATCACGGCACACCCAAGGCCATGGCTGACCTGCGAACAAGGCTCCTAAGCGAACATCTGGACGTCACCCCCGACTTGTTTGCGACCAGGTTCGAGCAGTGCGAATCGTTGATCGAAACCATCGAAGCGTTGCGCGGAAACGGCAAAACCCTAGAGGCTCTCGATCTCATCACTCCGGGCCCCCTTGAACAATACATCGCCGACAACGAATTGCTCGATCCCGAAGACGCCGAGGGATTTCTCGAGCCCATGAGCCAGCGAGGGCTGCGCAAACACTGGGCTCAAGGTTTGTCATGGATACGCCGACGAAGGAAACGCGGCACCTAGGCTTGGTTAGCCGCCGCGCCGCAGCCGTTGCAGCGCAGCGCGATTCAGCCGCCTGGCTTCCTCTTCGGCATAGTCCCGCTCTCCCGACTCGTAGCGGCCTTCATACATGCAGCCGCTCCGGTTCCCGTAGCAATCACTGCGATGATGCGCGCTTGCGGAATCACCGGAAGCTGGCGACCCTCCGAACGAACACCCGGATACCAACCCGGCAAGCAGTACCACCGTGCCGCAACGGCTGAAACTCTGAAGACGCATAAACCCTGATCCCGCAAATAAGACTAAGAAACTTACACCTGATTGGAACACAACAGCGCCTGTGGCGCCCCGTTTCCATTGTATGGTCGGCCGGTGCAGGCAACGATTCAGCCGAGTAATTCATAGTAACTGCGAAGCTCAGGCCCTAGACGCGTCAGGTGTCGAATTCCAAGAGCAGACTTGTGTCAGCTACAGAGTCGCGGCACTTACCAAATACTACAACCGGCCGAATGAATGTCGATAATATGAGTAGGCCCAGGACTCACAAAAAGGAGCCTGTCATGCGGGCAACTGTCGAATCCCCATACAAGGGACAATGGATCGAACTGACTGAAGTAGAAGATGAAGGGCTTTTTCTCGCCGGCGTTCGCATTACTAAAGACGCACCAGAAACCGCCAGCCGGAAATGGACCAACCTCGAGACGGAAATAGCCGTGTATTTCGACTTTGAAGCAGCCAGTGAAGACGCCCTGGTGCGAGCCAAGGCACATATCGACAAAAAGAAGCATTAAACAGAAAGCGACCCCGCCATGCGGGGTTTTTTATTTGCGCCCAGCATACTGGGCGCAAATAAAAAATGCCCCGCAAGGCAGGGCAAAACAATTGCAACAACGTATCCAATCGGATACCATGATGGTCATGAACTCGATTAACCGAACTGCCGAATTTACTGAATGGCTAGCCGAGCTCAAGGACCTGAAAGCAAGGGCGAAAATAATTGTTCGCATGCGCCAAGCGGCCAAGGCAACCTCGGCGACGTAAAGCCCATCAGCGATGGCGTTTCGGAAATGCGCATTCACTTCGGCCCAGGCTATCATATTTACTACGCCCGCGAGGGCCGAGCCGTATACCTCTTATTGATTGGCGGCGACAAGTCTACGCAAAAACGGGACGTTAAGACCGCCATAACCATGTGGAAACAGATTAAAGAGGAACAGCCATGACTTCCATAAAAATAGCCCCCTTCGACGCCGCAGAGTATCTTGACAGCGAAGAAGCGATTGCCGAGTACCTATCTGCAGCCTTAGAAGAAGACGACCCCGCCCTATTCCTTGCTGCACTGTCCGACGTGGCCAAAGCTCGCGGCATGACCAAAATGGCCAAAGACGCCGGGCTTGGTCGTGAAAGCCTATATAAGGCACTCGCCCCAGGAGCCAAGCCCCGCTACGACACGGTGCTAAAACTAGCCCGCGCCGCAGGTGTAAAGCTCACCGTAGAGCCTGTCCACGCTTAAAAATAGCCGCTCAACGCGGCGGGCATCCCCTCAAGGGTGATGCCCGTACTTCTTGCGGAACTCACCCTCCATGTGCTCACAGGTTCTAGCCGTAAAACGCTGCTCAGCAGGTGTCAGCGCTTTTCTTTCGGTCTCAGACCAACAAAACTGGATGACATCTCGAGCGCTTTGGTTCTCGACAGTCTGTTCGCTTGGCTGGCAATAGCCTATAAGCATGATCAAGTCAAACACGAGCGCCGCCCCCAACCTCCAGGTTGTTAAAGAGCAATGCCCATTCAACAGAACCACCAGAACGCAAAAGGCCACACACCAAAAGCAACCCGAAGATGTGTAACCTCTGATGTGTGGCCTCGTATCCAGTTAACAGAAGGCTATCGCCCTGCTCTGGTTCGTGTCGCGCCACTGCGATTTGACGACGTTAGCCAAAACCCACAATGCAACACTGTGTTCTGTCCGTTCTGTTTCACGAACTGCCGTACCTAAGTACGAAACTACGCACCGTTCGCTGAGTCTTGTCAACCCATTCGAGCGGACTTACCTCAGGATCACAACCGCCACGACTACAGCGGTAAGCCCTATGACGGCCCATGAAACTACGCCAAGCCACCCAGCCCTATTGTATTTATCCCGAGGTTCTCTTGTACGCTGGGCGGCTACAAAATCACATGCCACCTTCTCTTCTTCGGTCATGTATGCGTAGGGGATGCCGTGCTGTTCGGCCAGTTCGTGACTAGTGCGAACAGACAACGTCACCCAATCATCGTCCGTCATCGGAACGCGCTTGCCTCGCCTATTCCCCTCTTCAATTCGGTCGGCTAACTCTTGTATTCTTTGATCCATGCTAACGACTCCGGCATCGTCGCTAGGCAGAATAACCATGGGCTCATGTGCCGCTGCGTGGCCTTTATTTTTCATCATGCGGCTTGTCGGCCTACTTTATTATTGATGTGTTACTAGGATACCAGCATGACGTAGCGGCGCGACCCGTACCCCGTTTCGTCCGTAACCAACCGAGTCAGGGCAGCTAATTGGGGCCGAAGCCAAGGCACAAAACAAAAGTCCCGCCCTTAGCACCTGTGAGTAGGCGAAAGAAACGGAGCCAGTGGCCCAGCAATTCAAATCTATGCGGCCAATACCACCTCGTGGCGCGGCTTGATCACTCGCGTGTCCTGACTTAGCGTAGCTGTGTCGTGCTGCTTGCGTTGCCATATAGGCGACGATGGCGCGCTGACGGTGCATTGATATGGGGGTCAATGCCCATAGGGGCGGTCAACCCAGTTCGATTAGGCTTGGAGACTCCAGTAACCAAACTTTTCCGAAAAGGATTGACCATGGCTGAGAGCAACATACCTCCTGATCCCATAAAGGCAGTTGAAGAGCTGAAAGCGTTCCGGCTAGGCATGCTGGCGTCGCTAGCCGCGCTCAAGGCTTCCGTACAGGCATCACCGAATTTCAACCGGCAAGCACTCGAAGAATCAGTCCTGTACTTCCTTGGCCAGCCGCCGGACACAGAGCTTCTCGAGGATTTCGAAGGGCCTTTGCGGATACCTATGCGTGACATGTCGGACCTGCTCAAACAGATGAAGCATGTGGAGTGATCGTGATCTCTCCGCTCTTGCGTATCTCCCAGCCAGGGCTGCGAATGCGGTCCTGTACGCGCACGACACACATCCGTTCCAGCGTCGGACGAATAAGAAACAGGATGATTCGTGCATATAGGCGTTTAAACATGAGACTCCTCTTTGAGTTCGGGCCTCGACGCAAAGTGGTGGTGGAGCGCCTCGATAGTGCTGATGCGCGGATCTTTCACCTCGCCGGACCGAATCTTCTTTATGGTGCTTTCGGGCACACCCGTATCGCCAGCCAGCTTCGGGAGATGGCTCCACTTGACGCCGCGCAAGTGCGTCACGACGTCGATGAGAAGGATTGTTTTCTGTTCCATGCGCCCATTATCGACTCATATTTGGGCCACCTAAACCCGCACTTGGGTTAAATAATCTGGGAACATCCCAAATATGAGCACCGACGCCATGAAAACCCTTGCAGATACTATGAACCGGCTGATCGGGCCGACGGGGATTTATTCGTCGAACGCGAATGCCAGCGCAGCAACCCAAACCGTTTCTCGCTCCACCTTCGACCGCCTACGGAATGGTGACAAGATAGGAGCGTCGGCAGCAGCCATCGACAAGCTCGATGGTGTTGCTGCAACGTTCGGCGTTGAGGTCTGGCAATTGTTTGTGCCAGGCATGGACCCAAGAAACAATGTTCCGAAGCTCGTGACTGATGAGGAATTAGAAGCGGTGCTGCCCGAAGATGAGCGGGACTTGCTCGCCGCCTACCGCGCCCTAGGGAAGAAAGAAAAGAAGTACCTCCTCGCCGATGCCACGAAATATCTAAGCGACAAAAAATTTAGCTAGATTTGTAGTGAGTGCTTTCTTTCAATTGGCCGCGCAGTAACAAAAATTTAGTTTGATGTATTTTTGTAAGGGAAGAGAAATGCGAAAGCTGATAGCGTCGTTTGCTGTTTTGATTGGACTGGCAGGCTGCCAAAGCATGCCACCTGTGAATTTCGCAGTATCGACCGTAGGATATAGCGAGAAAAAGATAGATGCAGAGCTTAAATCCATCACAGTAAGCTTGGCGAACCCTGAGGAAAAGACAGGCGATCTGCCATCTGGCGCAGAGGTCGCAGCCCCTTTATGGCAAGCAGCCCTGCAGGACGCGATCAACCGAATGGCAATTTTTCGAGATGACGCAGAAAAGCGCGTCAATCTTACAGTAAAGATTCTGGCTATAGACATGCCCTCGTTTGGCGCAAGCATGACTACGAAATCAGCTGCAAGGTATGAACTAATCGATAGGGCAAACGGCGATATTATTTTCACCCAGGACATCGCAGCAGACGGAGTTGTACCCTTCGATTATGCCTTTGTTGGAATGGTCCGAGCCCGCGAGTCACTCAACCGATCCGTACAACAGAACATTGCTCAGTTTCTTCAGGCGCTGGAAACCATAGACGCATCGAAGCCCATGTTCCCATCTGAGGTTGCGCAGAAATGACTCGAATTGCCCTGCTTTTCGTCGTGGGCCTGCTCGCCGGCTGCGCAGCTAACATCAGTCCGAACGCCTACCCAGTATCATCGGTGGGGCAAGTTAACCGCAGCGTTGCGGCGACAATCATAAGCGCTCGCGATGTTGATGTAACAGGAACCACCGGAACAGGAGCGGCGGTAGGGGTTGCAGCCGGCGCGACAGCAGGGTCGGCCATAGGCGGCGGCGCAAGGGCGAACGTGCTCGGCGCGATTGGTGGCGCAGTCATCGGCGGGCTCGCCGGGGCCGCTGTCGAAAGCAATGCTACAAAACAAACGGCCATTGAATACGTAGTTCAGACATCAAACGGCAATCTGATGACGATTGTGCAAGGCGCGGACCCGCGTTTTTCCGAAGGAGATAAGGTTCTTGTTCTGTATGGATCGCCCTCAAGGATAATCGCGGATCCACGGGCATCTACGTAAGGCCAATGCTTTAGCCTCGTGGATAACAAGAATTTAGTTTGATGTGTTTTTGTAAGGATAATTCCAGATGCCCTCTTTCTTCGGTTCCCGCATCACCGCTGACGTGTTAATTGTTGTCGGCATGGTGGTCGTGGCGATCGTGACGTGGGTGGCTTTCAGGGGGAAGTGATTCTGGGATTTAGTTTGATGTGGGTTTGTAATGGAAATAATTTTATTTTGGTTTCTGGTGTCCATCGCAATCGGGATATGGGCGAGCAATAAAGGGCGCAGTGGTTTGGGCTGGTTCGTGCTCGCTGTATTCATCAGCCCAATCCTCGCGGCTATTTTCTTGGCTGTGTCAAAGGATTTGAGCAAACAAACCCTGCCAACGACGACTCACGGCATACCAAGTCCAAGCACCCACGTGACCTGCCCAGACTGCGCAGAGTACGTACTGAAACAGGCTCGCGTGTGCAAGCACTGCGGTTGCAAGCTGACGCCTGTGCCTGAGGCGCCTCCACCGGACTTCGGCGGCACTGGGCTGAGCGGACGCCAAATTATTGGCATTATCTTAACCATTGTGCTGGGCCTAATTATTTTTTCAGGCGGTAGGTAACTCAGAGTGAGATGCTGTGACAGTTTGGTTTGATGTGGGGATGTGATGAACGAGGAGTTATGAATTGAGGTTGTCAAAGCATATTCCAACCGCCCGCCGCAAGAAGTGGTGGGCCAAGAAATGGTTCAGGGAATGCATTTATAACGGCCCGCCAATTATCTTCGGCATAGTCATGCTGTATCGAATACCAGAGGAAAGCACGTCATCAATTCGCTCTTGGGCGCTCGCGGCGATTGTCTGGCTGATAATTGCATCGCTTTTGAGAGTTGTTACCGCCGCAAGCGAAGACAAGAAAGAGGAGCCTGATGTGGTGCATGAGGGCCTCTACGCTGCGGTGGCAACGCTGCATGCGGTCCTCTCTCATTATTGTCAGCAAGTTGGGTGCGGGGGTGAAATGCGAGCTACATTCCATCGAGTAGTTCCGCCGCTCTCCAACCCGACAAAAATTGAGCAAATTATCCCGTATGTCGGCTGGAATGATCCCGGCACGGCCAGGGAATTCTCCATTAATACGGGGATTACCGGACATGCTATACGAAGCACTACTCCAACTGTGATGTCGAGCAATAGCGTTGACGAGCCTGAGCACAGGCGTGAGCTTGTCAAAGAATGGGGGTATACGGACATCCAGGCCAGAAGCCTCACATCAGGCAGATACTCCGCAGCTGCGATTCCAGTGTTGGATTCTTCTGGACATAGAACCCTCGGTGTGATTTACTTGGACTCAAGTGAGCGAGAAATTTTCGACCGAGAGGATGTTCGGCAGATCCTGGGGGTAGGAAGCGACGCAATAAGCGATTTCGTCACTAAGAGGTATACCTAATATGGCTAATGAATCAAAGAAATGGCAATTTGTGGCCGACAGCAAGGTTATATCCAAGCCTGGCGCGAAGATAGTCGTTAAAGAACTCATTCTGACTGAGCGAGGGCGCCAGGCGATTACGTCCGGCAGTTCCGGAATCCGAGAAGGCGCAAAGGAGAACTTCGGGCCGCCCAGAAAGAACGATTTGGCGCCAGCTTGACCGATTCGTTTGAATGAAAATAAACCCGGCCCCGCGCCGGGTTTATTTTGCCCTACACCCGATGCGTCTTGAGCCAGTCACGAAGCGCGCTGTTCATCCGAGTCTGCCACCCTTCGCCCCCGGCCTTGAACGCTTCGACGATATCGGCGTCATAACGCACGGTCAGTTGCACCTTGGGAGAATCACTCTTTGGGCGCCCTACTCGCTTGAGTTGCTTGAATTCGCCCTTCGATAGCTCATAGGTATCCGGGTCAGCCTTGATGCCAGCATCGATTGCAGCATCTTCCTCAGGCGTCGGTAGTATCAATCCCTTTTTAAGTTTCGGCATAGTTCTTTACCTCTCTGCTGTTCGCCTTGCGCAGGCTGATCACGTGCATCATGTTGCGTCGCTGCGTGAACACCACACAGTACAGGCGGTTTTCAATCACGCCGTACCCGATTTCTCGCAACTCGCCATAGTCACGTCGGGTATCCGGCTTTGCCATTACCTCTGGCCAATCCAGCCCACGAGCCAGGGACAGCGACACGCCATGCTTGGCCCGGTTCGCTTTGTCCTTTGCGACGTCGTAAGTAATGTGCATTCAATTATTGTAGCTACAAGAATAAAGATCGGCAAGAAATATTTGTAGTTACAAGATTACGCCCGGTGGGTTTTCTCTTGCCCTCCCGTTCTGAGTAGGGTTTCGTCAGGCCACCGCCTCAAGGGCAATCCTCCGGGCCCCGCCATGCGACTCGATGTAATCCGCCCATGGGTGATTGATGTTTCCCCAGCAGCGCTGATTCTATAAGACTCACCTTCCACGACTTTCGCCACACGTGGGCATGGTGGCACGTTCAGAAGGGCACGCAGCTCATAGTGCTTAAAGAGCTGGGCGGATGGGAAACCATCGAGATGGTGCAGAAGTACCCGCACCACGCCGAAAATGTCACATTTCTGGCACACGAAGATTCAGAAAAGAAAAAGGTCGCGCAAGAGGCGACCTTAACCTACTGAAATTACGAGCTTTTTCTGGTGGGGCCTGAGGGGCTCGAACCCTCGACCAAAAGATTAAGAGTCTTCTGCTCTACCAACTGAGCTAAAGCCCCCCGGGCGAAATTCTAACAGAATTTTTATGCTGATTTTGGCATTACGGCCGTATTTTTGGACAGGTTAAAGCGTCCTTTGAGGGCGCGACTTTGGTATGAATCCGGCTCGCCCACGGCCTTGTACGCGCCCTATTTTTCGATCGCCAGCTTTGCTGCCAAACCTATGTAGTTGCGCGGCGTCATATCCAGCAAACGCTGCTTGGCGTCGGCAGGCAATTCCAATTGCTGGATAAATTCACGCAGCGCTTCTTGCGTGATGCCCTTGCCACGCGTCAGCGCCTTTAGCTGCTCGTAAGGCTGGGGCAGGCCGAAGCGCCGCATGACCGTTTGAACAGGTTCTGCCAGAACCTCCCAGCAAGCGTCGATATCGGCATCAATGGCTGCCGCATTAAGCTCGAGCTTGCCTAGCCCTCGCAGGCAGGCATCCCATGCCACAGCACAGTAGCCGAACGCCACGCCCAAATTGCGCAACACGGTCGAGTCAGTAAGATCGCGCTGCCAGCGCGAGACCGGCAGCTTTTCGGCAAGATGGTGCAACATGGCATTTGCCAGGCCGATATTGCCTTCCGAGTTCTCAAAATCGATGGGGTTGACCTTGTGTGGCATGGTGGAAGAGCCCACCTCACCCTCTTTGAGCCTTTGCTTGAAATAGCCCAGCGCAATATAGCCCCAGATGTCACGGTTGAAATCCAGCAAAATGGTGTTGGCGCGCGCCACCGCATCAAACAAGGCTGCCATCCAGTCATGTGGCTCGATCTGAATGGTGTGGGTGTTTTGGGTAAGCCCCAACTGTTTCAGTACGCTTGCGCTAAAGGCCGGCCAGTCGATTTCAGGATAGGCGGACAAATGGGCGTTGTAGTTGCCCGTTGCGCCGTTGAGCTTGGCCAAAGGCTGAACTGCCTCGATATCAGCCAACGCACGAGATAGCCGATGTGCAACATTGGCAAATTCTTTGCCCATGGTGGTGGGGCTGGCGGGCTGGCCGTGGGTACGCGCCAACAGCGGCTGGTCGGCATGCTGCGATGCCAAGCCCGCAATGGTGTCGCGCACTTGCGTCAGCATGGGCAACAGCACCTGTTCGCGGGTGCGTGTCAGCATCAGAGCGTGCGAGGTGTTGTTGATGTCTTCGGACGTGCACGCAAAATGAATAAACTCGCCGGCCTTGGCCAGTTCGGGGTAGTCGGCCACCTTCTCTTTCAGCCAGTACTCCACCGCCTTCACGTCATGGTTGGTGGTGCGCTCGATTTGCTTGATGCGTTCGGCGTCGGCTTCTGAAAAATTTGCCACCAGCGCCCGCAACTGCTCGATCGCCTTAGGCGAAAAAGCGGGCAATTCAGGCAAGCTGCCGTCGGCCAGGCCGATCAGCCAGGCAACTTCCACCTCGACCCGATGCGCCATGAAGCCGGCTTCGGACAGTAGCCCACGCAACGAATGAGTGCGTGAGGCGTAACGCCCATCCAGGGGCGACAGGGCATTTAACGACGTCAGGTCGGAGGCAATCTGCATGGCTTAAAACCGATTGAATAGACAAAACAGACCATTTTACCAGCGCGCGTGGCGTCTCACTTATCTGATGACTCGCGTTTCTCATCGCAACGCATGTCTACTACCTCAGGGTTTTCCAGAACCGCGGCACCAAATGGGAATTTCTTGCTTGACATGAAAAACTGATCGTAATTAAATCTCTTTTATTGAGATTTATGACACGACACTTCCCATTAGCCAGGCAACCAGGAAATCCCCACTTATGAAGCTCATCAGCTACGAACGCCACGGCAGCCACGGCTTCGGCGCCATAACTCAAGGCGGTATCGTCGATTTAGGCGTCGCGCTCAATAACCGATATGCCGACTTGAAAGCTCTGATCGCAGCCGATGCGATCAAAGAAGCTGAACAGGCTGTGGCTGGCCGCAAAGCCGACTTCCCCGAAGACAGCGTCACCTTCCTGCCGGTCATTCCCCAACCGGGCAAGATCTGGTGCTGCGGACTCAACTACGACGAGCACGTACGCGAAACCAATCGTGAAGTCACCGAAATGCCCACCTTCTTTTTGCGCGTCGCAGATTCGCAAGTGGGCCAGGGCCAAGCTATTCCGGTGCCCCAGGAGTCAACCCAACTGGATTACGAAGGAGAAATCGCCGTCATCATCGGCAAACCTGGCCGGCGCATCGCCGAGGCCGCTGCTTTCGACCACATCGCCGGCTACAGCTGCTACAACGACGCCACCATTCGCGATTGGCAACGCCATACCCAACAATGGGGGCCGGGAAAGAACTTCTGGCGCACGGGCGGCTTCGGCCCCTGGATGGTCACGGCAGACGAAATACCCGCTCATACGCAGCTAACTCTGGTCACTCGCCTGAATGGCCAGGAAATGCAGCGGGCCACCACTGACATGATGATTCACAGTATCCAGCGCCAGATCGCGTACGTTTCCGCAATTGCGCCCTTGCAGCCCGGCGACGTCATCGTTACCGGCACCCCCGGCGGTGTCGGAGCCCGCCGCCAGCCCCCCGTCTGGATGAAGCCCGGCGATGTTGTCGAAGTGGAGATCGACAAGGTAGGTGTGTTACGCAACCCCATAGTGTCCGAAGCTTGATTGCTTCGAACCCCATCGGCTGGTTCGAGCGCGGGCCTATAAGAACACAACCCGCGCACGCAACCTAACAATTCAATTTACGGCATAGCCCGCCACCAGGAGACAACATGAAACCCATCTGCCTCACGCGCCGCCACAGCTTGATAGCTGCAGCCCTGCTGACTGCCAGCGCCCTAATGCCCGCCGTGGCCGCAGAAGCGGCAAAGCTGCGATTTTCAAGCTTTGAGCCCCCCATGGCGAAAATCACATCGGAAGTCCTGACCCCTTTCGCCAAGAACGCCAGCGAGGCCTCCAACGGTACCCTTGAGATCTCCATGTTCGCCGGTGGCACGTTGGGCCGCAACCCGGCACAACAGCTCAAGTTGGTCACCGACGGCGTGGCCGACCTTGCTTGGGTGGTGCTGCCGTACACGCCCGGACGCTTTGACGACGCCGACGTGGTGGGCTTGCCCTTCGCTACCGAAACGGCAATCGAGGGCAGTCTGGCCCTGCAGCACATGTTTGACAACGGTGAGCTAGGCGGGTTTGACGATCTTAAGGTGTTGGCTATCGCAGCCACATCGCCCGTCACCATCCACGCCAACAACCCAGTCAACCAACCTTCTGACATGCAAAGCAAGCGTGTCCGCGTTTCGGGCGACATTCCCACCCGCATGGTCGAGCTGCTGGGCGGCGCTCCGGTTCAAGTGGGTGGCGGCCAGATCGCGGAAGCCTTGTCGCGTGGCGTGGTTGACATGACCCTGAATAACTGGGGCTTCGTCGGCGACTTCAAGGTGGACCAGGTCACTTCCCACCATCTCAACGTGCCGCTTGGGGCGGTCGCAGTGGGCGTGGTCATGCGTAAAGACCGTTATGAGGCGCTGCCTGCCGAAGCCCGCGCAGCCATCGACCGCTTCAGCGGCGAACTGCTATCAAAACAAATTGGCCAGGCTTTTGACGCCCAGCAGGAAGAGGTCCTGGGCAAAGTACAGAAATCTACCCGCAATACCGTCGTCCTGCCAGATGAGGCCACCGTCAATTCGTGGAAAGAGGCCGTAACGCCTGTTATTGACGATTGGCGCAAATTGGACCCCAAGCACGAAAGCCTCTACGAATCGTTCACTGCCAATGTCAAGAAAGTCCGCTCGGGCGGCTAATGTTGCAACGCGTGGGGGTGTAGCCATGATAATCACGCTTCATCGCAGGGCCGCCTGGTTTGCAGAGGCCCTGGCCGGACTCGCAGTCTTCGGCTTATTGATACTTGCAGCCGTCACCACCGGCGACATCCTCATGCGGTATTTGTTCGCCACGCCTATTCGGGGTCTGACCGATCTAACCATGGTAGCTGCCGCAGCCTTACTGGCTGCGTGCATGCCGCACGTAGTCGCCTCACGCGGCAATATCTCGGTTGATTTCGTGGGCCGCAGCCTGGGTACGCAAGCCCTGAAGGCGCTGAACTTATTCGGCGCCGTGGTTACTGCTCTTTTCTTCGCCGTCATGGCATGGCAATGCGCGTTATACGCGCTTGACATGTATCAGGCAGGCGAAGCCATGCCCACTTTGCGATGGCCCGTATGGCCTTGGTGGACGGCGGTTGCCGTCTTTACCTTGCTGACAGCACTGGTTGCCCTGGCCACATTGACAGACCCCTCCACGTCCTGAACTTCTGGACCCTCTGATTAGCCGAAGTTTCGGCGGACGCCGTTCGTCCATCGCCCGGAAAAAAAATGAACGATCCCGTAATTCTTACCTTGCTGGGGCTGGCCGCCACATTCGCGCTGTTGCTGTTGCATGTGCCCGTAGGCATTGCCATGGGCATCGCAGGAGTGGTCGGATTCGCAGCCCTGGCCGGCCCCTCTCCGGCACTGGCCATGATCGCTTCCGAAGTGGCCGTTACTCTTTCTTCGCTGGATCTGCTTACCATTCCGCTGTTCATCATGATGGGCGCTTTTGCCAACGTTGCGGGCCTATCCGAAGATCTGTATCGCCTAGCTTACGCCCTGATCGGCCATCGCCGCGGAGGGTTGGCGGCGGCCACCATCAGCGGCTGCGCAGGCTTTGGGGCAGTTTGCGGCAGCTCGGTCGCCACCACCGCGACCTTCGGCTGGGCCGCGCTGCCCTCCATGCGCAAACGCGGCTATGAACCCGGATTCTCCGCCGCCACCGTCGCGGCCGGGGGCACGATGGGCACCCTTATTCCGCCCTCGTCCGCCATGGTGGTTTATGCGGTGCTGGCGCAGGAACTCATCGTCACCATGTACATAGCGGCCCTTCTACCCGCACTGCTTGCCGTACTGATGCAATACGGGGCAATCGCCATTTATTCCCGCTGTTATCCTCTACATGCACCTATTGGACCGAAAGCGCCCATGAACGAACGGCTGCATGCTTTGGCTCAAAGCTGGCAAGTGATATTACTGGCCCTTATCGTTGTGGGCGGCATGGTTGGCGGCGCATTCACTGCCACGGAAGCCGCCGCCGTTGGGGCCGCCATCGCTTTCGTATTTGCCTTGATGCGCGGCGCCCTGACACTGACAGGTTTGCGCCGCGCCCTGACCAGCACCGCATCCACCTCGGCCATGATTTATGTCCTGCTGATTGGTGCGTCGCTGTTCGGCTATTTCGCGGCCGTCACTCAAACCCCCCGTGTGCTGGTCGAGGCCGTTGAAGGCTCTGGCATACCGGTGTGGGCCGCAATGTGTCTAATCCTGTTGGTGTTCATCGTGGCCGGCGCTTTTTTCGACGAACTGGCCGCCATGGTCATTGCCATGCCCTTCGCGCTTCCGCTGGTAATCAGTTGGGGATTCGATCCTGTCTGGTGGGGGGTGATCAACATCGTCATTATCGAAATCGGTCAACTCACGCCGCCTTTGGGTATGAACGTCTTCGTGGTGCACGGCGTTGCGCCGGACATACCTTTCTCAAAAATCTATCGTGGGGTGTTGCCTTACCTTGCGTCCAGCTTCCTGCGGCTGGGCATCCTCATGGCCTTCCCCATGCTGGTGCTGTGGCTTCCCTCTGTATTAAGTTGAGATTTCCATCATGAGTCGCAATTCTGCTTCAAACCAAGAAACAAATGGCGTTGACCACCTGTATGACGTGGCCATCGTCGGATACGGGCCTGCTGGCGCCACGCTAGCCAACCTGCTGGCGCTGCGCGGGCTGAGCGTGCTTGTGCTGGAGCGCGAAGCAGACGTGTTTCCCTTGCCTCGTGCCATACACTTTGACGGCGAAGTGATGCGTGTATTCCAGACCATAGGCATCGCCGATGCGCTGGAGCCATCGCTGGTGGTGGCGCCCGGCATGCGCTTCTTGAACGCCGAAGGCAAGATACTGATCGACTGGAAGCGTCCTACCGACGTGGGCCCGCAAGCATGGCGCCCAAGCTATCGTTTCCATCAGCCCGACCTAGAGATCATGCTGCGCGAACGCCTGGCACAATATGACAACGCCCATGTGCGTCTGCGACACGACGTCTTCGCCATCGAGCAACACGCCGACCATGCCCTGCTGCGTGTCGAAAACCTGACCAACGGCCGCTTGTTGAAATTGCGCGCCCGCTATGTGGTGGGGTGCGACGGCGCCCGTTCTCTCGTCCGCAGGCTACTGGATACCGAACTGGAAGACATGAAGTCGCACGAACGTTGGCTGGTGGTTGACGTACTGCTCAAGCGTGACCGTCCCGATCTTGGCGACCACAGCATTCAGTACTGCGATCCGGCCCGCCCCGCCACGTATGTGCGCGGCGCAGGTCAGCGACGCCGCTGGGAGCTCATGATCATGCCGGACGAAGACGCGGCCGAAATGGCGCTCCCGGAAAACATCTGGAAGCTGCTTTCACGTTGGATAACTCCCAAAGACGGCCTGCTGGAACGTCCCGCTGTTTATACCTTCCATTCGGTGGTGGCCAAGGGCTGGCGCAAAGGCCGCATGTTGATCGCCGGTGACGCAGCCCATCAAACGCCTCCCTTCATGGGCCAGGGCTTGTGCGCAGGAATACGCGACGTTGCCAACCTGGGCTGGAAGCTGGCTGAGGTGATTCGTGGACGTGCGTCTGAAGACCTGTTGGACACCTATGAATCAGAGCGTTCGCCTCATGTGCGAGAATTTATTGAAGCCGCAGTGCGTCTGGGCTCGATCATCCAAACCCGCGACCCCGAAGTCGCCAGGCGCCGCGACGCCGAAATGGCCAACAACCCCGAAATGTTCACTACGCCCAACCCGCAGCTTGGACCAGGCGCCCACAATGGCGACGGCGTGGCGGGCAGGATCGCATTGCAGCCGTTTACCCCGGACGGACGCCGCTTCGACGAGGTTGCCGGCTATCAGTTTTCAATCATCGCGTTGCCCGAGGCTGCCAAAGCGGCCATGACAGGGGCCGGCGGGCAATATGCCGTTCACGTCGCCCATGACGAGCGGACGCGGCATTGGTTGGTGGGCTTGCCCGCCAAAGCAGCTCTGATCCGACCCGACCGCTACATCGCCGCCGTCGGCCAAACGCCTGACGAACTGAAACGCCTCTTTTGCACTGAACACATCGCATTCACATAAGCCACCACACAGAGGACATCATGAGTAGACCCGGCCTTACGTTCAGCCACATCGGCATCTTCGTATACGACATTCCGCTTATGGAGGACTTTTACACGCGGCTGCTGGAATTCACCGTTACAGATCGCGGTGAACTCGAAACACCCAACGGCGCAGTATCTCTTGTATTCATGAGCCGTGATCCCGACGAGCATCACCAGATCGTGCTGGTTTCGGGGCGTCCACCACAGCTGGAATTCAATGTGATCAACCAGATTTCCCTGAAGGCCGACAGCCTTGGGACATTGCGGCTAATGTACCAACGCATGATAGAGTACGGCGCTAACGACATTCAGCCCGCGACCCATGGCAACGCCATCTCTGTCTATGTACGCGATCCCGAAGGCAACCGACTTGAGCTTTACCTTGACCTGCCCTGGTACGTTAACCAGCCGTTTCGCATGCCCGTCGATCTCTCGCTTGACGATGACGCTCTGATGGCCAGCCTCGAACGACATGCGCGTTCTTTGCCCGGGTTCCGGACGCGTAGCGAATGGCGCGCTGAAGTTGCACGCAAGATGGGCATCGCACAAGAGGATTCGTAATGAGCAGCCCCTCTCGGGTTTTCGCGATACTCGAGCTCTTCACCCCCGAACGGCCACTCTGGTCGGCCGACGAAATCAATCAAGAGCTGGCATACAGCCGTCCCACAGGCTATCGCTACGTCAAAGAGCTGGTCGATGCAGGATTTCTGCAAAAGGTCTCGGCGGGCCGCTATGCCTTGGGCGGACGCATTGTCACTCTGGATTACATCCAGCGCCAGACCGACCCCGTGTATGTAGCGGCAGCTCCCATCATGCAACATCTCAGTGACGAAAGCGGTTTCGACGCCGTGCTGTCCCGAATGTTTGGCGGCAAAATCGTAGATACCCACCGAGTTAACGACAGCTCCAGCCTGAGGCTGGCCTATGGCCGCGGGCGCGTACGCCCATTGTTTCAGGGGGCAGCGGCCAAAATATTAGTTTCTCAGTTGCCGCGCCAGCAATTGACACGGCTGTACGAAGCGAACAAGGACGAGGCACGGGCCGCAGGCCTTGGCAACCATTTGTCTGAATTCCGCACACGCTTAAGCCACATCCGCCGCCAAGGATTTTATTTTTCTCTGGGCGAGCTGGAACCTTCGGTAGGCGGCGCCGCAGTGCCCATCATCAGCCCCGACAAAGGCCTGACCGGCGCTCTTGCACTGGTAGGAACAATACCGGGCTTGAAAGCAGCCGGCGAAGATCAATTGCGTTTGTGGCTGGAAGCAGCCGCGGTTCTGATACAAGCACGTTTCGATAAACCAACACCCTGACCTGCATCCCCGCCGTTACCCATGCAAGGCCAATGACCGGCGCAGCTTCCCTGCTATACTTTACGCACCGCAACTTATTCTGGCAGACATGAAACTTTTCGGTTCGCTGACAAGCCCTTACGTGCGTAAAGTACGCGTCGTAATGGCCGAAAAAAAGCTTGAGTACGAGCTCGTTCTCGAGGATGTGTGGTCGGAAGAAACCCAAATCCAGCAATACAACCCGCTGGGCAAAGTCCCCTGTCTGGTCATGGACGACGGCGGCAGCCTTTTCGATTCGCGCGTCATCGTTGAATACCTCGACACTCTTTCGCCCGTTGGCCGGCTATTGCCGCAGGCCAGTCGTGACCGCACCGCCACCAAGTGTTGGGAAGCCATCGCCGATGGCGTCATGGATGCGGCCGTCGCGATCCGGGTTGAAAGCACACAGCGCCCCGAACACCAGCGCAGCACCGACTGGGTCCGCCGCCAGCAAAGCAAGATCGACGCCGCGCTCCAGTTCATGGAACACGGCCTCGAACCCAATGCCTTCTGTACGGGCGTCAATTTCAGTCTCGCCGACGTGGCCGTAGGGTGTGCGCTGGGCTATCTCGAGCTTCGGTGTCCCGAACTGCAATGGCGTGGCAAGCATCCCAACCTCGCCCTGCTGGCCGACAAACTCTACGAGCGTCCTTCGTTCATCGCCAGCGCCATGCCGGCCGGCAAGCAGCAAGCACAAGACATCGCGATAGACCAGCAGCCGCAATAAAACCGCAAACTTCTAGACGATAATGCCGCCGCCCAGGCATATGTCGCCGTCATACAGCACGGCCGACTGCCCGGGCGTCACCGCCCATTGTTCCTCGTCAAAATCCAGTTCAAATCCACCCTCGACGGTAGCCTCTAGCAGGCGGCAGGACGCATCGGGCTGTCGATAGCGAGTCTTGGCGGCATAGGCGCCCGCCGAGGGTGGATTGCCGGATATCCAGCTGGCATCCTGGGCTCGCAACCGACTTGAAAGCAGCCAGGGATGATCATGCCCCTGGACGACAAACAAGGTATTGCTTTCGATGTCCTTGCGCGCGCTGTACCAGGCTTCCGCGGTGCCGTCTGCTCGCTGGCGGCCCTTCACGCCGCCTATGCCCAGGCCTTTGCGCTGACCCAATGTATAAAAAGCCAAGCCCATATGGCTCCCCAGCTCTTGGCCTTCAGGCGTCTTGATCGGCCCTTCTTTGGTCGGCAGGTACCGATTGAGAAACTCACGAAAGGGACGCTCACCGATAAAGCAGATGCCGGTGGAATCTTTCTTGGCGGCGTTGGGCAAGCCCAGCTCGGCGGCGATGCGGCGCACCTCGGTCTTGGGCAGTTCGCCCAGGGGGAACAAGGTGCGCGACAATTGCGCCTGATTCAGGCGATGCAAAAAATAACTTTGATCCTTGCTTGCGTCCAGCCCTTTCAACAGCTCGAAGCGGTTTCCGTCGGGCGTGGCCACTTCACGCACCCGAGCATAGTGGCCGGTTGCGATGCGCTCCGCCCCCAGCGACATTGCGTGATCGAGAAAGGCCTTGAACTTGATCTCGGCGTTACACAAGATGTCGGGGTTGGGTGTGCGGCCGGCCGAATACTCGCGAAGGAACTCCGCAAACACGCGGTCTTTGTATTCGTCTGCGAAATTGACGGCTTCGATATCCACGCCGATCAGATCGGCGACGCTGACAGCGTCCAGCCAATCTTGGCGAGTGGAGCAATATTCGGAATCATCGTCGTCTTCCCAGTTCTTCATGAACAGGCCGATGACCTCGTAGCCTTGCTGTTTCAGCAGCCAAGCACTGACGGACGAATCGACGCCGCCGGACATACCGACAACGACCCGTCCTTTCGATGTTGAAGTTGATGTCATGACATTATTTTAAACGCCGGCAATGGCCGGCTTGGTCGGCGTCTGCAACCCATACTTGCCGAAAAAGTCTGCAGAGCGCCGATAAATACAGCGCGACTCAGACGCTGGGAACTTCCGGGGCGGCTGGAATCGTTTTGCCGGGGTTGAGTATGTCATGCGGATCGAAAGCCCGTTTAAGGCTGCGCATGATTTCCAGCGCCTCTTCGCCGTGCTCGGCGGCCATGAATTCCATCTTGTGCAGCCCCACGCCGTGCTCGCCGGTACACGTTCCTCCCATGGCGATGGCACGTTCCACAAGGCGGCGGTTGATACGCTCGGACTCTTTCCACTCATCGGCGTTGTCGGGATCGATAAGCATCATGACATGGAAATTACCATCGCCGACATGCCCCAATATGGTGTGCGGAAAGCTGGCGGTTTCCAGATCGGCCGCGGTCTGGCTTACGCATTTGGCCAATTGCGAAATGGGCACGCAGACGTCAGTCGTGGTGGCGCGGCAGCCGGGTCGCAGCTGCATGCCGGCAAAATAGGCGTTGTGCCTGGCTGTCCACAGCCGGGTTCTATCTTCGGGGTGCTCTGCCCACTGGAAGTCGGCGCCGCCATGGTCTGCCGTGATCTCACCGACAATGGCAGCCTGCTCTTTAACCCCCGCGGGGCTGCCGTGAAACTCGAACAGCAGCAACGGCGATTCGGCCAAGTCTAACTTGCTGTAGGCGTTGGTGGCCTTCACGGCGTCAGTGTCCATGAACTCTACGCGGGCAATGGGCACCCCCATCTGGATGATGTCGATGACGCTATTGACGGCCGCCTCGAGCGTGGGAAAGTTGCTGGTGGCCACCGACACAGCCTCGGGCTGCGGACGCAGCCGTACCGTAACCTCGGCAATAATGCCCAGCGTACCCTCGCTACCCACAAATACACCGGTCAGGTCGTAACCCGCAGACGACTTGCGTGCCCGCGAGCCCGTATGCACGATGCGGCCGTCGGCTGTGACGACCTTCAACGCCATGACGTTGTCGCGCATCGTGCCGTATCGGACGGCATTGGTGCCCGAGGCGCGAGTCGAAGCCATGCCGCCCAGCGTGGCATCCGCCCCCGGATCGACTGAAAAGAAAAGCCCTGTGTCGCGCAAATGCTCGTTAAGCTGCTTACGCCGTACCCCCGCCTGCACAGTCGCACACAGGTCTTCGGCATCGACCGACAGAATCTGATCCATGCCTGAAAGATCAAGGCTGATGCCCCCCTGGACAGCCAGGATATGGCCTTCAAGGGAGGAACCCGAACCGAAGGGAATAAGAGGCACTTTATGCCGATGGCAATGCGCCGCCACCCAAGCAATGTCTTCGATGCTTTGAGCGTGCACCACGCCGTCAGGCAGCATGGGCGGATAAGGAGACTCGTCGCGGCCATGATGCGCCCGCACGGCTTCGGCGACAGAAAACGCGGCTCCGAAGCGCTCGCCAAGCGCCTCCATGAAGCCGGCCGGGATGACGCGGCGGCTGGAAGGGCTGGGCTTTAATGGGTTCATGGACGTTCCGTTGAACAATGGAAAGACTGCGATAAAGGCGGGCGCCGAAAGTAAACGACCGCCTTTATTCAATTACGCGGCGCTGGTCTGCACCGAAACCCGGCGACGTTCGCGTACCGCTTCGGACAAACGCTCTAGAACCTGCACCGAGGTATCCCAATCAATGCAGCCGTCAGTAATGCTTTGCCCATAGACCAGCGGTTTACCGACAACCAAGTCTTGGCGGCCGCCGACCAAATGGCTTTCGACCATTACGCCGCAGAGGCGTTGATCGCCCGCCGAGATCTGGCCGCAGACGTCGTCGATAACCTGAGGCTGCCGGGTGTAGTCTTTATTGCTGTTGGCATGGCTGGCATCGACCATGATGCGAGGCTTCAGGCCGGCCTTGATCATGTCTTGGCCGGCGGCCTCGACACTTGCCGCATCGTAGTTGGGCGCCTTGCCGCCGCGCAGGATGACATGGCAATCTTCATTGCCGACCGTGGAAACAATGGCCGAATGGCCGCCCTTCGTCACCGACAGAAAATGATGCGGCTGGGAAGCCGCCTTGATGGCATCCAGGGCAATGCGTACGTTACCGTCAGTGCCGTTCTTGAAGCCGACAGGACACGACAGCCCGGAAGCCAGCTCGCGGTGAACCTGGCTTTCGGTGGTGCGCGCTCCGATGGCTCCCCAGGAGACGAGGTCGGCGATGTATTGCGGAGTGATCATGTCAAGGAATTCACAGCCGGCAGGCAGGCCCATGGCATTGACATCAAGCAGTAATTGACGTGCTGCGCGCAGGCCTTGGTTGATGTTAAAGCTGCCGTCAAGGTTGGGATCGTTGATTAAACCTTTCCAACCCACCGTCGTGCGCGGCTTTTCGAAGTACACACGCATGATGATCTCGAGTTCACCTTGAAAACGATCCCGCTGCTCTTTGAGCCGGCCCGCGTACTCGAGCGCCGCCTTGGTATTGTGTATGGAACATGGGCCGATGACGACGACCAGGCGGTCGTCCGTTTCGTGCAAGACGTTATGAACGGCGTTACGAGCGGCATAAACGGTGCGCGAAACGTCGTTAGTGCTGGCGAGCTCGCGCATGATGTGCGAGGGGGGGCTGAGTTCTTTGATTTCGCGGATACGTAAATCGTCGGTATTGTGTGACACAAGCTACTCCGGTTATTGCCATCGGCCAGACGGTACAAAAAAAGCCGCCTAGCTTCTATGCTGGCGGCTTTTCAGGAATTGGGCGTTTATTAGTGCGTACGACGCTTCCCTTCCTCCACCAGCGGTGTTGGAAAAGCAAAAAAATAAAAGAAAGCGTAGACGGCACGATTCATGCTGGACATCTTACCACATGCGACCCCCAGTGGCAAGAAAAAGAGACAGCGAAGGACCCACCCCGAACTTATTCATTTGAAGTGAAATGATTTTGTACTGTATCATTCTTATCAGAATCATTACACGCACCGCCCGCAGGGCGCAGCGACTAAACAGCGTGATAAACCAATATAAAAAACGCCTGAAAAAATGGCTTGAATCAGCATTGTTGCCGGCGGTCGCATTACTGGCCGGTCTGGCCTGGGCTTCTTCGGCTCATGCCGCAACTTTAGACCAGATCAAAGAACGTGGCGTCTTGCGCATCGCCGTTGCCAACGAAATCCCCTACGGCTACATGGATCTGCGCGGCAGGCCCCAGGGCGTGGGGCCCGACGTGGCAAAGCATATCGCCGAAAAGCTCGGTGTCAAGAAAATAGAGTGGATCAGCACGACCTTCAGCGCGCTGATACCGGGCTTGCGCGCCAGACGCTTCGACATGGTGGCGGCCGAAATGGCCATCCTCCCCCAGCGTTGCGGACACGTGTTGTTTTCCGAGCCCAACAGCTCCTACGGCGAAGGCCTGCTGGTTGCCAGCGGCAATCCACGCAATATCCATTCGTTCGAACACTTTGCCGGCTCCGACGACAAAGTGGCGATCATGTCCGGCGCCGACCAGCTCGAAATTCTGCAAGCGCTCGGGGTGCCACACGAGCAGATGGTAACCATCTCCAGCAATTCCGACGCCATCTCCACCGTAGCCACCGGCCGGGCCAGCGCCTATGCGGCCACCAGCGCCACCATTCTTCAATTGGCCGGCAAAGATCGCCGCGTGGAAGCGGCAAGCGATTTCATCGATCCCATCGTAGACGGAGAGCCGGTTCGAAGTTGGGGTGCATTTACATTCAATATTGACTCCGGCGAACTGGCCCGGGCGGTGGATGACGAACTGGCGCGCTTCAAGCAGACCGAGGCCTGGCGGGAAATACTGTCTCGCCACGGCTTCAGCCAGGCCGATGCCGACGAATCATTTGCACGTACGCGCGAGCAATTGTGCGCTGCGCACTGACGGGTTGACCAGATGAGCCAGTATCCACACCCCGCCGCCTGCCTGCGCAAGACACGGCTGCCGGCGGCCAAGCAAGGAATCCACGCATGCACTGGATGAACTACATCGTCCCCTTGCTCGAAGGCGCATGGGTCACTGTCCAGCTTACCGTTATCTCGACGATAGGCGGGGCATTCTTCTCGTTCCTGTTCGGCATTGGCCGGATCTCTCCAAACCGGACCGCACGCTGGCTGTCGGTGAGCTTCATTGAAGTGTTCCGAGGCACCTCTTTACTGGTGCAATTGTTCTGGCTGTATTTCGCCCTGCCTCTTATCGGCGAGGCGATAGGCATCAATTTGCGACTGCCTCCCGTGGCGGCCGGCGCACTTGCCTTAAGCCTGAACATCGGGGCTTATGGCGCCGAAGTGGTGCGCGGCGCCCTTCAGGCAGTGCCGCGTGAGCAGCACGAGGTGGCCAAATCACTCGATTTCACACCACGTCAAACCCTTTGGCGCATCAGCCTGCCCCAGGCAATCCCTGAAATGATGCCCAGTTTCGGCAACCTGGCCATACAGAACCTTAAAGATACCGCCCTGGTCTCCTTGATCAGCCTGGGCGACCTGGCTTTCAAGGCCGAGCAGATCCGCAACTTCACCCAAGACAGCACCACCATCTACTCCATATTGCTGCTGATGTATTTCGGCATGGCGCTGGTGCTCACCGCCATCATGAAACTGCTTGAGCGGTCGGTTGGGCGCTGGCGTACAGGGGGGGCCTGATGTTATTTGGCATAGAGTGGGACACAAGCAACGACTGGCTGTTCGCCGCTTCCATACTGCCCATATTGCTGCGCGGAATGGTCGTCACAATCCAGGCCACCGTAGTGGGTTTCGCGGTGGCCGCCGTACTGGGTTTGGTGCTGGCGGGACTCAAAGCGGCTCGCTCACGACTCATTTCGTGGCCCGCACGAGCCATCAGCGAATTTCTGCGCGACACCCCCTTGCTGGTGCAGCTTTTCTTCCTTTATTACGTACTGCCCGAATACGGGATACTGCTGCCCGCCTTTCTGACCGGAGCGCTTGCACTGGGGCTGCAGTACAGCGCCTATATGTCCGAGGTATACCGCGCGGGCATCGAGTCGGTAGCCAAGGGCCAAACCGAGGCCGCCCGCGCGCTCGACCTGTCCCCCTTGCGCACCTTTACCGTCATCATCCTTCCCCAGGCCGTGCCACGCATCATCCCCGCACTGGGCAACTACCTGGTTTCCATCATGAAGGACGTGCCCGTGCTGTCTGTGGTATCGGTACTGGAGATGCTCAGGGTCGCGCAAATCATCGGCGACCGCAGCTTCTACTACGTCATTCCCCTATCCATGGTCGGCGCCCTGTATCTGATAATGACCCTCATCGCTTCGGCGGGGGTCCGCTATCTTGACACCCGCCTTCCAAAACGAGGTCTTCCGCTGAAATGAACGAACAAGCCATCATCCGCTTCGACCGCGTCGTCAAGCGCTTCGGCGACGTCACCGTGTTGGACGAGCTGGATTTTCATGTGAACCAGGGTGAGAAAGTCACCATAATTGGGCCTTCAGGTTCTGGAAAATCGACCGTACTGCGCATTCTCATGACACTAGAAGGCATAGATGCAGGCACCATTCACGTGGTCGGAAAGCCCCTCTGGCACGAAGAGCGCAACGGAAAACTTGTGCCGGCCGGCGAGGCCCACTTGCGCCTCATGCGCAAAGAAATGGGCATGGTGTTCCAGCAATTCAACCTGTTTCCCCACATGACCGTGCGCCGTAACGTTACCGAAGCGCCCGTCCACGTGCTGAAGCTCTCCAAAAAAGAGGCTTGCGAACGTGCCGATGAATACCTCGAACTCGTCGGCTTAAGCGATCACGCCGACAAATTTCCCAGCCAGCTCTCCGGCGGCCAGCAGCAGCGCGTGGCCATCGCACGAGCCCTGGCCATGCGACCGCGCATCATGTTGTTCGATGAGCCCACCTCTGCGCTTGACCCCGAACTGGTGGGTGAGGTTCTAACCGTTATTCAGCGCCTGGCCCAGAAGCACGATCTGACCATGCTGCTGGTAACCCACGAAATGCAGTTCGCCAAACAAATATCCGACCGCATCTGCTTCTTCGACAAGGGCCGCATGGTGGAAGAAGGCCCGCCAGAGCAACTGTTTGGCAAGCCCCAAGAAGCCCGCACCCGAGAATTCCTGGACGCCTTCCTGAACCCGGCTGCTTGAACATTACTTCTCGCTTTGAGCCGGCCGCCAATGCAAGCCTTCGGGCGCTCAAGAGCTCCGGCTAACGAAGCTGCTTAAGAGCCCCAGCCGAAACGAACCTACGAATCAGCGTGTCAAGCGACGACGCTCGTTGACTCGGCAGGCTCAAGAGGCGAAAAATCCTTACGCGTGGCAATGTACTCGGGCCGCGGCTTCAAACCGTACTTCGGCGGGTTAAGTGCGTTTTCCACACTGTTGTACACCATGAACACGTTAGCCCTGGGCCACGGCGAAATATTGCCAGTGGAGCCATGCATAGCATTGCAATCAAAAAACACCACCGACCCGGCCTTGCCTGTCATTTGGCGAATACCTCCTTGATCTGCCAGCATTTGCAGGCTTAGCGGATCAGGCACACCGTATTCTTGCGCACGCAACGACTTCTTGTAGTTCTCGTCGGGCGTCTCGCCCTGGCACGAGATGAACTGCATGTGCGAACCCGGAATAAGCATCAGCGGCCCGTTGCAGTCATTGTTGTCCGTCAACAAAACCGAGCAGCTTACCGCGCGCATATTGGGCATGCCGTCTTCAACATGCCAAGTCTCAAAATCAGAATGCCAATAGAACTCTTTGCCCTTGAAGCCAGGCTTCATATTGGCACGCGACTGGTGAATGTAGACTTCCGAGCCCAGAATCTGGCGTGCCACATGAAGCAGGCGCGGATCGCGGGCCAAAGCCGCAATGCGGTCGCTTAATTCGTGCACCCTGAAGATCGAACGCACGGCATCGCTGCCCGGCTCTCGGATCGCTTCGTCCATGCCGGCGATTTCGTCATCAAGGCTCATGCGCTTGACTTCATCGAGCAGGCCTTCGACCTCTGTCTCGTCGAAGACGCCATCAAGCATGATGAAGCCATCACGGTTGTAGGACTCGATCTTTTCTGAATCAAGCGCGTCGGCGTAGGTGCCGCCTTCGTATACCACGGGATCTTGCCGCGCAATGATCGCAGCGCCCCGGTCGGTTCGCGAAACGTATAAATCACCCATAGTCATAGCTTGCTCCTTCTGGACGGGCCGGCCAAGCCACCGATCATAACGACCGCCGGCAGGCCTGCCCGCGCCATGTTCTAACACTTAGGCCGCATCAGTTACCGCGGCCGGATACACCCCATCTTCGTCGTGAACCTCGAATCCCGTCAGGGGCGGATTGAACACGCAGAGCACCCGCAGCGGCTCTTTGCCGCCTCGCAGCCAATGCTCGTCGTGCTGATCTAACGCATAGACAACGCCAGGACCCAACGCGTATTTCTTGCCGTCTGCAATGGTTTCAATTTCCCCATCGCCCTCGATCACCCACACCGCCTCCAGATGGTTCTGGTAATGAATGTGGGTTTCGGTACCCGGAAAGATGACGGTTTCGTGAAACGAAAAGCCCATGCCATCTTTTTGCAAAAGCACGCGACGGCTCAGCCACGTTTCGGTCTTGACTTCATGTTCTGTGCCAATCACGTCCTTCACGTTCTTGACTATCATCGACGTTTACCTCCAAATTTCAAAACGTGGGCGCTTGAACTTACGCCCTTTTCTTGCAGTACTTCTGCAACGCTGCGTTCAATAATCTCGAGTCCCTTCTTGAGTTCATCTTCCGTGATGGTAAGGGCCGGCAGTACTTTCAGCACCTCGTCGTTGGCGCCGGACGTTTCAATGACCAGTCCATGTTCAAACGCCTTGCGCGAGAACTGGTTTGCCATGTCATCGCCTGCCGGCGTAACGAGGCCTTGTATCAGGCCGCGGCCGCGAACGCTGAGGTCAGCCATGGGATAGCTATGAACCAGGTTCTCGAGCCAATCGCGCACCATGCCCGCCTTGCGTTCCACAGCAGCGGAGAATGTTTCGTCGGCCCAATAGCTATCCAATGCCTGGCTTGCAGTCACGAAAGCCATGTTGTTGCCCCGGAAGGTACCGCTATGGGCGCCGGGCTTCCAAATATCCAATTCGGGCTTGAACAGCACCAGCGACATGGGCAGGCCAAATCCGGATAGAGACTTGGACAGCGTAATGATGTCGGGGCTGATACCCGCAGATTCGAAGCTGAAGAAGCTTCCTGTACGGCCACAACCCACCTGGATGTCGTCGACGATAAGCAGCATGTCATGCTGACGGCATAGCTTTTCAAGGTCTTTCAGCCAGCGCATGGACGCAACGTTAACGCCGCCCTCGCCTTGCACCGTCTCGACAATCACAGCTGCAGGCTTGTCCATGCCGCTGCTGGGGTCTTCGAGCATGCGCTCGAGATAGCTGATGGTGTTTACATCAGGACCAAAGTAGCCGTCATAGGGCACAAAGGTGGTGTTGGCCAGCGAAACGCCGGCGGCATCGCGAAACTTGGCGTTGGCGGTTACCGCCAAAGAGCCGCCGCTGACACCGTGGAAGCCGTGCGTAAACGAAATAATGTTGGGGCGCCCCTTGACCAGTCGAGCCAGCTTCAGTGCCGCTTCAACCGCATTGGTGCCCGTCGGGCCCGTGAACTGCAGCTTGTAGTTCCAGTTGCGCGGCTTGAGCAGCACGCGATCAAAGGTTTCAAGGAAATCCTTTTTGGCGGTGGTTGCCATGTCGAGGCCGTGTATCACACCGTCCGAGTTCAGATACTCGATGATCTCTTTTTTCAGGATTGGGTTGTTGTGGCCGTAGTTCAGGCTGCCGGCACCACTGAAGAAGTCGACGTACTCCTTGCCGGCTTCGTCCAGCAAAACCGAGCCGCGCGCCTGATTGAAAATTACCGGGAACGACCGGACGTAGCCCCGCACCTCGGACTCCATCCGGTCAAAAATGTTCAAAT